>NZ_JBWKAI010000030.1:0-22261 GCF_056500955.1 Streptococcus sp. F2 | reverse complement strand
TTTAACCGTTCGAAAAAATTGCTGTAACTACAAGGAATTTTTGCGCCCTTTTTCGTGTATTTTCGAAAATCTTCTGCTTTCTAAGTTAGGAAGTAGTAGCTTTTTTATGAATGTAGACTTGTTTTTTTGAAATGGCGCAAACTCCTTAAGTGAAATAGTAACTACGGGAATGATTCGGCTTAGATGGACTATCAAAGCTTCTAAAACTATGCTAAAATGGTTGGTGATGAAGCAGAGAAAGGAGATAGCATGTCAAAAACGGTTAAAGGTAGTCTAATGGTTCTTTTGGCAGGGATAGCTTGGGGAATTTCAGGTGTTTCTGGTCAATATTTAATGGCTCATGGCATGGATGTTCATTTGTTAACGTCGTTAAGGCTCATGATTTCAGGGGTCGTCTTGACTGCCCTAGTCCTGTGGCGTCACAAAGAAAAAGTCATTGCCCTTGTGACCACTAAAAAACATTTCAAGGAACTCTTGATTTATAGTCTTTTAGGATTGGGGCTCAATCAGTACGCCTATTTGATGGCGATCCGTTATTCCAATGCTGGCACAGCCACTGTGTTACAGTATTTATCTCCTATTTTAGTGTTGATTTTTGTGTCCGCCACAGCTAAACGGTTGCCGACTATCACAGAATCTCTAGCAATTCTCTTAGCTATACTTGGCACAGTTATTATGGCTTGTCATGGAGATCTATCTCACTTAGCCATTAGCCCAATTGGTCTTTTCAGGGGAGTTTTTTCAGCCCTTACCTATGCTTATTGCGTGATTAAACCCGTTAATATGATTAAGACTTGGGGCAGCTTGATCGTTATTGGACTTGCGATGTTAATGGGAGGAGTGGTTTTTCCAATCGTAACGAGGGCTTGGCGCTATCCTCTTATGTTAACGGCTGGTCATCTAGTAGCCCTTATCGGAATTATTGGGATTGGAACTATTTTTGCTTACACCTTTTTCTTAAAAGGAGCTTCACTCATCGGTCCTGTTAAGGCGACTTTGTTGGCGTCCATAGAGCCGGTAGCATCGGTTTTTTTTGCCATTGTACTAATGAAAGAACTTTTTTACGTTATTGATCTTCTAGGAATGGCTTTGATTTTAGTTGCTGTTCTACTGATTTCCTTTAGAGATTTGTTGCTTTATCAAAGGGAAAGACGGTTACTAAAAGCAGTCAAGAGGCAAAAAAGATTCTGAAGAAGTCTTGCTAATCGCTAATCTATTGCAAGTCAGTTAAAAATGATGATATGATAAAGGAGTATTGAACATGATTTGGTCTTTAATTGTTGGTGCTTTTATTGGTATGATAGCTGGTAAAATCACTGAAAAGAGTCAATCCATGGGTTGTTTTACTAATATTGCAGCTGGTCTTATTGGATCAGCTGTGGGACAACGCTTATTTGGGGATTGGGGTATTCAGTTAGCTGGCATGGCTGTCTTTCCATCAATCTTGGGAGCTGCCATAGTGATTGTTCTTGTTTCAGCTATATTTGGAAAACGATAATAAAAAAAGGCTGCATGGCATAGGGCCAAACAGCCTTTTTTGCAACATAAAACGTCTTATCTTTTTATCGGTTGCTTTTCTATTATAGGCTTCTTATATGTAGATTTCATATCAGCTAGTTAACAAAAAATGGTTCATGTTACCGTTTTGACACCTTTTTGCAAAATGTAACTGTCACAAGAGGAACAGGGACGACTACGATTCGAAAAGTCAAAAATCCTCATAAGAGGTTTTTAAATATCTCTGTTTTTGCAAGTGTTTTTGTTACGTGCTATAATAATAAGAAGAGATTTTTGGAGGTTAACATGACGAAAACAAGACTCTATATTGCCAGACATGGGAAAACCATGTTTAATACCATTGGGCGTGCCCAAGGGTGGAGTGACACACCTCTTACCAAAAAAGGAGAAGAAGGTATCCGCGAATTAGGTTTAGGCTTAAAGGATTCAGGCGTTCCTTTTAAAGCTGCTTTTTCTAGTGATTCAGGCCGGACCATGCAAACCATGGAGATTATTTTGAGAGAATCTGAAAATGAATTCCTCCCGTACACTCGCGATAAACGCATTCGTGAGTGGTGCTTTGGTAGCTTAGATGGCGCTTACGATTCAGAATTATTTCTAGGTGTCCTTCCAAGAACAAAAGCCTTTGAAAACCGTGATAACTTACGTGACGTTCCCTATTCTGAATTAGCAGAAAGTATCGTAGAAGTTGACACAGCTAATTGGGCAGAACCGTGGGAAGTTCTTCGCAAGCGTATCTGGGACGGTTTTGAGGCCATTGCCTTATCCATTCAAAATGCTGGCGGCGGGAATGCTCTTGTGGTTAGCCATGGGATGACTATTGGAACATTTATGTGGCTAATCGATCCTGACCGTGAGAAACAATATATTGATAACGGCAGTGTCACTGTTGTCGAATTTGAAGATGGGCAATTTACCATCAAAACCATTGGAGATATGAGTTATCGCTACCGTGGCCGTGAAATAATAGAAGCAATATCAGATGAAGCATAATCATTTTAAATTATTATTACAAACACTGGTTGTGCTGCTCTTTGTCGGAGGTATTTACCTCTTTATTAAGCCAGAGAAGCAGGCCACCAAGACGCCTTCAAGTCAACAGGCAAGCAGTCAAAAAGTGGTCAAAAATAGCAAAGAGTCCACAGGGCTTCCTAAAGTCTCTCCAAAAGATTGGGAATTGATTTTAGTGAACCGAGACCATATGACTGAGGAATTAAGCCCAGAATTGGTTGATGTGAATGGGGTGTCGGTGGACAAGCGTATTGAACAGGCTACTGCTGATTTTTTAGCGGCAGCTCAGGCTATTGACCCACAAGAGCACCTTATTTCAGGCTATCGCTCCGTAGCTTACCAAGCAGAGCTTTACCAATCATATATTGATCAAGAAATGGCTAACGATCCCAGTTTGACTCAGGAGGCTGCCGAAGCTTTGATTCAAACGTATTCACAACCTGCGGGAGCTAGTGAGCATCAGACAGGGCTTGCTATTGATATGAGTACCGTGGATAGTTTAAATGCTAGTGATCCTCAAGTGGCTCAAGCTGTTCAAAAAATAGCACCTGAATATGGTTTTGTGCTCCGCTTTCCCGATGGTAAAACCAAAAGCACAGGAGTAGGGTATGAAGATTGGCACTACCGTTATGTCGGTAAAGCCTCCGCTCGCTACATGACCAAGCACCGCCTAACCCTCGAAGAATATATCAGTGCTCTAAAGGAGAAACAATGAGAAGTCGACTGAAATTTCCCTACTTTATCACCTTGCTCCTCTTCTTTTTAGTTTTGATCATTAGCCCACTCCTTTTTAATGGTAGAATGGCTAGCGCGACAAATGAAGTCAACGTTGGTTACAGTCAAGACCAATTTATCAAAACCCTTGCGCCAGAAGTTAAACCTCTAGCAGAACATTATGGGATTAGGCCTTCCATTTTGATTGGCCAAATTCTTCTAGAAACTGACAATGGAAGAACTTTACTGGCTGCTAAGTATCATAATCTCTTTTCTAAGGAGGCTGACTTAGGTCAGCCCGGCATCAGGTTAAAAGATTCCCTAAAAAGTGGGCAAGTTGTTCGATATGCTGTGTATAAGGATAGGGAAAGTTCTATCAGAGATTATTTGAGTATGCTTAGCCAAGGGCAACAGATTGATAAACGACTATATCGAAGCTTGGCAACCGAAAAAGGTTATAAGGCTCCAGCGCAGAGTCTACAAGATTATCGTTATAGCGAGGACACTACCTATGCCAAACGATTGATTAAAGTGATTGAAGAGAAAGACCTGACAAGTTATGATTGATAAAATTAGCACTCTAAAAAAAGAGTGCTAATTTTTTGAGTTTTTTCCTTGACATGTGTTTGGGAAGGAGTATAATGGAAATATAAATTAGCAGTCAGATATATAGAGTGCTAAGCGAAAGGAGTGATTGGTTTGTGATTACCGAGCGTCAAAATGACATCTTAAATCTCATCGTGGAATTATTTACACAGACTCATGAACCAGTCGGCTCAAAAGCTTTACAGTTGGCCATTGACTCAAGTAGTGCCACGATTAGAAATGATATGGCAAAGCTAGAAAGGCTAGGCCTTCTGGAAAAAGCACATACTTCTAGTGGACGGATGCCGAGTGCAGCAGGATTTAAGTATTTCGTGGAGCACTCGCTCAGTTTAGATAGTATTGATGAGCAAGATGTTTATCAGTTGGTCAAGGCCTTCGATTTTGAAGCCTTTAGACTAGAAGATCTTCTCGCTAAAGCCAGTCAGATTCTAGCAGATATCACAGGGTATACGGCTGTTATTTTAGATGTGGAACCTGCTAGGCAGAAATTAACAGCCTTTGATATTGTTCAATTATCAAATCATGATGCCTTAGCGGTGCTAACTTTGGATGAATCAAAACCTCTAACCGTTCAGTTTGCCATCCCTAAAAACTTTCTTAGCAAGGATCTTTTGGTTCTCAAGGAGATCGTGGATGAGCGCTTACTAGGTAGGGATGTGATGGATGTTCACTATAAATTACGAACAGAAATTCCGCAGATTGTTCAAAAGTATTTCACAGTTACTGACAATGTTTTAGATTTATTTGATTACATTTTTGAAGGGCTTTTTCAAGAGACCGTTTTTGTTTCTGGAAAAGTAGCAGCTCTGGACTATGCTGGCCTAGCTACTTATCAGTTCCTTGACCATGAGCAGAGACTTGCTTTGTCGATTAGGCAAAGCATGGCTGAAGATGACATGGCTATGGTGCGAGTAGCAGATAGCAAAGAGGCTGCTTTAGCGAATGTGACCTTGTTGACCTACAAATTTTTGATTCCTTATCGTGGATTTGGACTACTTAGTCTGATTGGGCCTATTGATATGGACTATCGTCGTAGTGTCAGCTTGATTAATGTTATTGGGCGTATTCTAGCTGTTAAATTACGAGATTACTACCGTTATTTGAACAGTAATCACTATGAAGTTAACTAAGGCTAGCTGATGCAATGAAAAAGTAAGAAAGAGGTGTTACCTTGTCAAAAAAAGCAAAAGAAGAGCAAGTCAAGGAAGAGTCGCTTGACCAAACTGTTGAAGTAGAAGAAGTATCAACAGAAGAAGTGGTTGAGGAAACTCCTGAAAAAACAGACTTGGAATTGGCCAATGAGCGTGCCGAGGAGTTTGAAAACAAATACCTTCGTGCTCATGCAGAAATGCAAAACATCCAACGCCGTGCTAATGAAGAACGTCAAAACTTGCAACGTTACCGGTCGCAAGACTTAGCGAAAAAAATTCTCCCAAGTCTTGATAACTTAGAACGTGCGTTAGCAGTTGAGGGGTTAACAGACGACGTTAAAAAGGGACTTGAAATGGTTCAAGAAAGTCTCGTTCAAGCCCTTAAAGAAGAGGGTATCGAAGAAGTTGCTGTGGAAAGTTTTGATCACAATTTGCACATGGCAGTTCAAACCTTGCCAGCTGATGATGAACACCCAGCAGATAGTATTGCACAGGTATTCCAAAAAGGTTATAAACTCCATGAACGCTTGCTAAGACCAGCCATGGTTGTTGTTTATAATTAATTTTGGTGACTGCGCAGCGATTGCGAAGGCACTGAGCTCAAAAAGAAAACACAAACCTTCGACCGCCAAGTCGTTAAACTAGACTAGTATAAGAAAAATATAAAAGAGGTATGACACATGTCTAAAATTATCGGTATTGACTTAGGAACAACAAACTCAGCAGTTGCAGTTCTTGAAGGAACTGAATCAAAAATTATTGCTAACCCAGAAGGAAACCGTACAACACCATCTGTTGTGTCTTTCAAAAATGGTGAAATCATTGTGGGTGATGCTGCAAAACGCCAAGCAGTCACAAACCCAGAAACAATCATCTCAATCAAATCTAAAATGGGTACTTCTGAAAAAGTTGCTGCAAATGGTAAAGAATACACACCACAAGAAATCTCAGCTATGATTCTTCAATACCTTAAAGGTTATGCTGAAGACTACCTTGGGGAAAAAGTAACCAAAGCGGTTATCACAGTTCCTGCCTACTTTAACGATGCGCAACGTCAAGCGACAAAAGATGCGGGTAAAATCGCTGGTCTTGAAGTAGAACGTATTGTCAACGAACCAACAGCGGCAGCACTTGCTTATGGTCTTGATAAAACAGATAAAGAAGAAAAAATCTTGGTCTTTGACCTTGGTGGTGGTACCTTTGACGTTTCAATCCTTGAATTAGGTGATGGTGTCTTTGACGTATTGGCAACAGCAGGTGATAACAAACTTGGTGGTGATGATTTTGACCAAAAAATCATTGATTTCTTAGTCGAAGAATTCAAGAAAGAAAATGGTATTGACCTTTCTCAAGACAAAATGGCGCTTCAACGTTTGAAAGATGCTGCTGAGAAAGCTAAAAAAGATTTGTCAGGTGTCACTCAAACTCAAATCTCATTGCCATTTATCACTGCAGGTGCTGCTGGTCCTCTTCACTTAGAAATGAGCTTGTCTCGTGCTAAATTTGACGACCTTACTCGCGACCTTGTAGAACGTACGAAAACTCCAGTTCGTCAAGCCCTTTCAGATGCAGGCTTGTCATTGTCAGAAATCGACGAAGTTATCCTTGTTGGTGGATCAACTCGTATCCCAGCAGTTGTCGAAGCGGTTAAAGCTGAAACTGGTAAAGAACCAAACAAATCTGTAAACCCTGATGAAGTAGTTGCTATGGGTGCTGCTATCCAAGGTGGTGTCATCACTGGTGATGTCAAAGATGTTGTTCTTCTTGACGTTACCCCATTGTCACTTGGTATCGAAACAATGGGTGGTGTCTTCACAAAACTTATCGATCGTAACACTACTATTCCAACGTCTAAATCACAAGTCTTCTCAACTGCAGCAGACAACCAACCAGCCGTTGATATCCACGTTCTTCAAGGGGAACGCCCAATGGCAGCAGATAACAAGACTCTTGGACGCTTCCAATTGACAGATATTCCTGCAGCTCCTCGTGGTATTCCACAAATTGAAGTAACATTCGATATCGATAAAAATGGTATTGTTTCTGTAAAAGCAAAAGACCTTGGTACTCAAAAAGAACAACACATTGTTATTAAGTCAAATGATGGTCTTTCAGAAGAAGAAATTGATCGCATGATGAAAGACGCTGAAGCAAATGCTGAAGCAGATGCGAAACGTAAAGAAGAAGTTGATCTTAAAAACGAAGTTGACCAAGCTATCTTTGCTACAGAAAAAACAATCAAAGAAACTGAAGGCAAAGGCTTTGACACAGAACGTGATGCTGCTCAATCAGCTCTTGACGAGTTAAAAGCTGCCCAAGAATCTGGCAACCTTGACGAGATGAAAGCTAAACTTGAAGCTCTTAACGAAAAAGCACAAGCATTGGCTGTTAAAATGTACGAGCAAGCTGCAGCAGCTCAACAAGCAGCGCAAGGTGCAGAAGGCGCTCAAACAAGTGATTCATCAAATGACGATGGTGTTGTAGACGGTGAGTTTACGGAGAAATAAAACAGTCCTGCGGACTGTTTTATCCCATGAGCCTAGAGACCAAGAGCGAGTGGTAGGTCCTGCGGACTGTTTTATCCCACGAGCCTAGCGACGAAGAGCGAGTGGTACGTTCAGTGAACATTTTAAGCCCCGAACCTTGAGACAAAAAGTGAGGGGAAATGTCCGGTTGACCAAGATTTTTGAACTACTTGTTTCAAAAAACTTACCTTACATATATCCGAATTCAGAGGTTGTACCAGACCTCTGTTTTTGGCTAAATGAAATGTAAAATTGCTGACATCAAAATATTTCAAGAAAGGAATGATAGTGTTCTTAACTGAACACGGGCTACTTTCTAAATTTCAAGGAAAGGAATACAAGTTCGATTATTCGAACACAGGCCAAAGCGTGTGAAATCCCTTTTGCGGATTTGCACACGCCTACGAATCTGTGAAAAAAGAGAAATACCTCCTAGATACGAGAGTATCTTCGTCGGATTTCCTATTTTTCATTGAGTCGTTTTACGGCTTGGTATCTTACATTATGAACAATACTGAATTCTACGATCGTCTGGGGGTTTCTAAGGATGCTTCCCAAGATGATATTAAAAAAGCTTATCGAAAAATGTCTAAGAAATATCACCCAGACATTAATAAGGAAGCTGGTGCTGAACAAAAATATAAGGATGTCCAAGAAGCCTATGAAACGCTAAGCGACTCTCAAAAACGCGCAGCTTATGACCAATATGGTGCAGCAGGCGCCAACGGTGGCTTCGGTGGGGGAGCAGGCGGCTTTGGCGGCTTTGATGGAGGTGGCTTTGGCGGTTTTGAGGACATTTTCTCAAGTTTCTTTGGTGGCGGTGGCATGCGTAATCCTAATGCTCCTCGTCAAGGAGATGACCTGCAATACCGTGTTAATCTTTCCTTTGAAGAGGCGGTTTTTGGTGTTGAAAAGGAAGTTAGCTATAATCGTGAAGCAACTTGTGGCACTTGTTCAGGTTCAGGTGCCAAACCTGGTACCAGTCCAGTAACTTGTCATAAGTGTCATGGTTCAGGAGTGATGACTGTTGATACTCAAACCCCACTTGGAATGATGCGTCGACAAGTGACCTGTGATGTCTGTCATGGTACTGGTCAAGAGATTAAAGAACCCTGCCCAACTTGTCATGGTACTGGTCACGAAAAGAAAGTTCACAAAGTTTCGGTTAAAATCCCAGCTGGTGTAGAAACTGGTCAACAGATTCGTCTTCAAGGTCAAGGGGAAGCAGGCTTTAATGGAGGTCCTTATGGCGACCTATTCGTTATTTTGAATGTCTTACCAAGTAAGAAATTTGAGCGAAATGGTTCGACGATTTATTACAGCCTAGACATTTCCTTTACCCAAGCAGCTTTAGGGGATACTGTGGACATTCCAACAGTACATGGTGATGTGGAGATGGCTATTCCAGCAGGAACGCAAACTGGTAAAACCTTCCGTCTTAAAGGCAAAGGGGCGCCAAAACTCCGTGGTGGCGGTCAAGGAGATCAGCATGTGACTGTTAATATTGTCACTCCAACTAAACTTAACGATGCTCAAAAAGAGGCATTAAAAGCCTTCGCTGAGGCGAGTGGTGAACAACCATTACATCCAAAGAAAAAAGGATTCTTTGATAAAGTCAAAGATGCTTTAGAAGATATTTAAACGACGTCAACGTATGCATTTAGAGAGTCATTTCTTTAAATGCGTACGTTTTTTTGTAATTTTATGGTGATAGCGAAAACGTTTTCGGTGACTTCTGTCAATTTTTTTCTTGCCAAAGCGAAAAAACTGGTGTATTATATTTAGGTAATTAATTTGATTATCAAATCATTTATATATAAAATAATTTTGTTATCAAATAAATTATCAGAAAAGAGGACTGTGATGCCGTTTAACTATATCATTTTTGACGTTCAAGACGACCTTGCGACGCTAACCTTAAATCGTCCAGAGGTTTCAAATGGCTTTAATATTCCAACTTGCCAAGAAATCTTACAAGCTTTGACGGAAGTAAAGGACAATCCATCCCTACGCTTTTTAATGATTAAAGCTGTTGGGAAAGTTTTCTCCGTTGGTGGGGACTTGGTTGAGATGCAAACTGCGGTTGAAAAGGATGACGTGCAATCATTGGTTAAGATTGCGGAGTTAGTCCAAGAAATTTCTTTTGCGATCAAACAACTTCCGAAACCGGTTATTCTTTGTGCAGATGGTGCAGTAGCTGGAGCAGCATTTAATATTGCTTTAGCAGCGGATTTTTGCATTGCCAGTACCCAAACAAAATTTATTCAAGCCTTTGTGAATGTTGGTTTGGCACCAGATGCGGGAGGTCTATTTCTACTAACACGTGCTGTTGGTCTTAATCGTGCCACTCATCTTGTCATGACGGGCGAAGGGGTGACGGCAGAAAAAGGACTTGACTATGGCTTTGTCTATCGTGCAGCCGAATCCGATAAGTTAGACAAAGTCTGTCTTCAACTGTTAAAACGGTTAAGACGTGGGTCTTCCAATTCCTATGCTGGAATGAAGACTTTAGTGTGGCAGAGTTTCTTTACCGGCTGGGAAGAGTATGCTAAAAAAGAACTTGACATTCAAGAAGAGCTAGCCTTCAAAGAGGATTTCAAAGAAGGTGTCAGAGCTTATGGTGAAAGACGACGACCAAATTTCCAAGGGAAGTAAGACAGCTATTGCTTGCAAAATACTTTGACCTTTGATATACTTTGATTGTCAAAGTTTATTGCTAGGAGGTGTTTACTTGGAATATGACAAAATTAACCAATACTTAGTTGATATTTTCAACCGGATTTTGGTTATCGAAGAAATGAGCTTAAAGACGAGTCAGTTTAGTGATGTCTCTTTAAAAGAGATGCACACCATTGAGATTATTGGAAAATATGATCAGGTGACGCCAAGTGACATTGCTAGAGAACTAATGGTGACATTGGGAACAGTAACCACTAGCTTGAATAAACTGGAAGCAAAAGGCTACATCGAAAGAACGCGGTCAAGTTCAGATAGACGGGTGGTTTACCTGTCACTAACAAAAAAAGGTCGCCTTTTGGATCGCCTTCATGCTAAGTTTCACAAAAACATGGTTGGACATGTGATTGCTGATATGAGTGACGAAGAGATGCAAGCGTTAATGCGCGGACTAGGTAACCTACATCAATTTTTGGAGGATTTGGTTTAAATGGTCTTTTCGAAAATCAGTCAGGTGGCCCACTATGCTCCCAAACAGCTAGTGACCAATGATGATTTAGCAAACATAATGGATACCAGCCATGAGTGGATTTTTTCTCGAACCGGAATTGCCCAAAGGCATATTGTCAGAGAGGAGCTCACTAGTGATTTGGCGAGTCGAGTTGCAGAACAACTCTTGACAAAGTCTGGTCTAGCAGCTGATGCAATTGATTTTATTATCGTTGCGACGATTAGTCCTGATGGTACAATGCCCTCGACGGCAGCAATTGTTCAAGCGACTATTGGTGCTACGAGAGCCTTTGCCTTTGATCTAACAGCTGCTTGTAGTGGTTTTGTCTTTGCTTTGGCTATGGCTGATAAGCTCATCTCGTCAGGGTCCTATCAAAAGGGGATGGTGATTGGGGCAGAAACCTTATCAAAACTCATTGATTGGAAAGACCGGACGACAGCTGTTCTCTTTGGAGATGGCGCTGGAGGTGTTCTACTAGAAGCTAGTCAAGACCAGCATCTCTTAGCAGAGTCTTTACATACAGATGGAGCGCGTGGGCAGCATTTGACTTCGGGGCAAACGGGACTTTCTTCCCCATTCTCTCTTAGTCAAGAAGTTACCCACACTATCCAAATGGATGGGCGCGCTATCTTTGATTTTGCGATTAGAGATGTGTCTAAAAACATTTCTGGGATAATTGAGCAATCAGGTCTAACTAATGATGATTTAGATTATCTCCTGTTACATCAGGCTAATCGTCGTATCCTGGATAAAATGGCTCGGAAAATTGACTTTCCTAGGGAGAAGTTCCTTGAGAATATGGAACATTATGGGAATACCAGTGCAGCTAGTATCCCAATTCTCTTATCAGAAGCTGTCCAAAATGGGCAGATTAGACTAGATGGTACCCAAAAAGTCTTGCTCTCCGGTTTCGGTGGAGGTTTGACATGGGGAAGTCTAATTGTTAAAATCTAGTTATATCATGTGCCTAGCACATTTATAAAAATAAATTTATATTTTTAAGGAGAAATAAAAATGGCAGTATTTGAAAAAGTACAAGAAATTATCGTTGAAGAACTTGGTAAAGAAACAGAAGAAGTAACATTAGAAACAACTTTTGATGATCTTGATGCTGATTCACTTGATGTTTTCCAAGTTATTTCAGAAATCGAAGATGCCTTTGATATCCAAATTGAAACTGAAGAAGGTTTGAACACTGTGGGTGATCTTGTTGCCTACGTTGAAGAAAAAACAAAATAAAACTAGGATTGACTGATATAGCAGCAACTGATTAAAAGTGAGCTGTCCCCTGTCTCTATCATGACTGGATAATATAAGATGTATTAGTCAAACCGTTGGGGTGAGATTAGACCCTTTTTAGGATCTAGCTCACTCTTTCTTCTTATCATGATAGTTTGATTATCAAATTATTCTCCTTATTACTTATAGAAGGTTATTATGAAAACACATATTACAGAATTACTTAATATTGATTATCCCATTTTTCAAGGAGGTATGGCCTGGGTCGCAGATGGTGATTTAGCAGGAGCAGTGTCCAATGCTGGTGGGCTAGGTATCATCGGTGGGGGAAATGCTCCAAAAGAAGTTGTTAAAGCCAACATTGACCGTGTTAAAGCGATTACGGACAAACCCTTTGGGGTGAATATCATGCTGTTGTCACCTTTTGCCGACGATATTGTTGATCTGGTTATTGAAGAAGGTGTCAAAGTTGTCACAACAGGTGCAGGAAATCCAGGAAAATACATGGAACGTCTGCATCAGGCAGGTATTATTGTTATTCCAGTGGTTCCAAGTGTGGCTCTTGCCAAACGGATGGAAAAGCTTGGTGTCGATGCAGTGATTGCTGAAGGCATGGAAGCTGGAGGACACATTGGTAAATTAACAACTATGACTCTCGTGAGACAAGTGGTCGAGGCTGTTTCTATCCCTGTGATTGCGGCAGGAGGGATTGCCGATGGCCGTGGAGCAGCAGCAGCCTTTATGCTAGGTGCTGAAGCTGTCCAAGTTGGTACACGCTTTGTTGTGGCTAAAGAATCTAATGCCCACCAAAATTTTAAAGATAAAATTTTGAAAGCAAAGGATATCGATACGGTGATTTCTGCTCAGGTTGTGGGTCATCCTGTTCGGTCTATTAAAAACAAATTGACCTCAGCTTATGCCAAGGCTGAAAAAGAATTTTTAACAGATCAAAAAACGGCAGATGATATTGAGGAAATGGGAGCAGGGTCCCTTCGAAACGCAGTTGTCGACGGTGATGTGGTAAATGGTTCTGTTATGGCAGGTCAGATTGCTGGTCTTGTGAAGGAAGAAGAGAGCTGCGAAGCTATTCTAAAAGACATTTACTACGGTGCTGCCAGTGTTATCCAAGAAGAATCTAAGCGCTGGCAAGCAGTTTCTTTAGATAACTGAGCTACAAGGTAAAGGATAATGACAATGACAAAAACAGCCTTTTTATTCGCTGGCCAAGGTGCTCAAAAATTAGGAATGGCAAGAGACTTTTACGATCACTTTGCTATTGTTCGCGAAACCTTTGACCAAGCTAGTCAAGTATTGGGATATGATTTGCGTCGTCTCATTGACAGTGATCAGGAAAAACTCAACCAAACCAGCTACACTCAGCCAGCTATTTTGACCTCGTCGATTGCTATCTATCGTGTTTTAGGTTTGCATCACATTAAACCAGATATGGTAGCAGGACTTTCTTTAGGAGAGTATTCTGCTTTGGTGGCATCTGGAGCTCTTTCTTTTGAAGACACGTTAGCTTTGGTAGCTAAAAGAGGTCGCTTGATGGAAGAAGCTGCCCCGTCGGGGTCTGGTAAGATGGTTGCTGTGATGAATACAGATGTTCAGATTATCGAAGAAGCTTGTCAACTAGCAGCTGTGCACGGAGTGGTATCTCCGGCTAACTATAATACCCCAAGCCAAATTGTCATCGGTGGGCAGACAGAAGCCGTGAATGTTGCCGTTGAATTATTGAAGGAAAAAGGTGTTAAACGCTTAATTCCTTTGAATGTTTCAGGGCCTTTCCATACAGCCTTGTTAAAACCAGCTAGCCGTTTATTGGCGAGAGAATTAGAACATTATACCTTTAATGATTTTAATATTCCTCTTGTTGGTAATACTGAAGCAAGTATTATGGAAAAAGACCGTATCCCAGAACTATTAGCCCGTCAAGTCATGGAGCCTGTGCGTTTTTATGATAGCATTGCCACTTTGACTGAAAACGGAGTGACTCAGGCTATTGAGATTGGACCAGGTAAGGTCTTGACAGGATTTGTGAAGAAAATTAACAAACAATTGCCATGCAGCAGTATCGAAGACATGGTAAGCTTACGCTCATTTTTAGATAGATAGAGAGGAAACTCATGGAAATTAAAGGGAAAAATATCTTTATTACAGGTTCAACAAGAGGCATCGGTTTAGCGATGGCTCATCAATTTGCCAGCTTAGGAGCTAATATTGTCTTGAATGGTCGCTCTGCTATCTCTGATGACCTCGTTACCAGCTTTGCAGATTACGGGGTAACTGTCGTCGCTATTTCTGGAGATGTTTCAGAAGCATCCGATGCTAAACGCATGGTCAGCGAAGCTATTGAACATTTAGGTTCAGTTGATGTTTTGGTGAATAATGCTGGGATTACCAATGATAAATTAATGCTTAAAATGACGGAAGAAGATTTCGAACGCGTCTTAAAAATCAATTTGACTGGAGCCTTTAACATGACACAAGCAGTCTTGAAGCCGATGTCCAAGGCTCGCCAAGGAGCTATTATTAATGTCTCTAGTGTGGTTGGTTTAACAGGAAATATTGGTCAAGCGAACTATGCTGCTTCAAAAGCAGGTTTGATTGGTTTTACCAAGTCTGTTGCCCGTGAAGTTGCTGCTCGGAATGTTCGAGTAAACGCTATTGCACCAGGATTTATCGAATCAGATATGACAGACGTTCTTTCTGAGAAGATGCAGGAGCAAATTTTAGGACAGATTCCTATGAAACGCATAGGAAAAGCGCAAGAAGTTGCCCAACTAGCAAGTTTCTTAGCTGGACAAGACTATATTACAGGACAAGTTATCGCTATTGATGGCGGCATGACAATGCAATAAGGAGACGTAGTGAAATGACATTTAAAAGAGTAGTAGTAACAGGTTATGGATTAACATCTCCAATCGGGCATGATCCTGAAACATTTTGGAACAATCTGAAAACTGGTCAAATCGGTATTGGTCCTATTACTAAATTTGACACCACTGATTATGCGGTCAAAAATGCGGCTGAAATTCAAGATTTTCCATTTGACAAATACTTTGTGAAAAAAGATTTGAACCGTTTTGATATGTATTCTCTTTATGCTCTTTATGCAGCGATGGAAGCTGTTGAGCATGCTAACTTAGATATTGATAGCATTGATGCCGATCGTTTTGGGGTTATTGTTGCCTCAGGAATTGGTGGTATCCAAGAGATTGAAGAACAAGTCATTCGCCTACATGAAAAAGGGCCAAAACGTGTGAAACCAATGACCCTGCCAAAAGCCTTGCCAAATATGGCTGCAGGTAATGTGGCCATGAAATTGAAAGCACAAGGAGTATGCAAATCAATTAATACTGCCTGCGCTTCTTCCAATGATGCGATTGGAGATGCTTTCCGTGCCATTAAATTTGGAACGCAGGATGTGATGATGGTTGGCGGTTCAGAAGCGGCAATCACAAAATTTGCGATTGCTGGTTTCCAAAGTTTAACAGCCTTGTCGACAACTGAAGACCCAAGCAGAAGTTCTATTCCATTTGATAAAGATCGTAATGGCTTTATCATGGGAGAAGGGTCAGGAATGCTCGTTTTAGAAAGCCTAGAGCATGCGCAAGAACGCGGGGCGACAATCTTAGCAGAAATTGTGGGTTATGGAAATACCTGCGATGCTTACCACATGACCTCTCCTCATCCAGAAGGATTGGGTGCGCGTAAAGCTATTCACCTAGCCTTACAAGAAGCTGGTATTGAGGCGAGTGATATTAATTATGTCAATGCTCACGGAACATCAACGCCAGCCAATGAAAAAGGCGAGAGTCAAGCGATTGTAGCCGTTCTTGGTAAGGATGTTCCGGTGTCTTCAACAAAATCGTTTACGGGTCACCTTCTTGGTGCTGCAGGAGCGGTGGAAGCTATTGCAACTATCGAAGCTATGCGCCATCACTACGTTCCAATGACGGCTGGTACTCAAACCTTGTCAGAAGATATTGAAGCAAACGTCATCTTTGGAGAAGGAAAAGAAGCGGCTATCAACTATGCTATTTCAAATACCTTTGGCTTTGGTGGTCACAATGCGGTACTAGCATTCAAGCGTTGGGAGGATTAACGTGAATATTCAAGAAATCAAGGATTTGATGGCACAGTTTGATGCCTCAAGCCTACGTGAATTTTCATTTAAAACAAATGAAGGTGAGTTGGCCTTTAGTAAAAATGAACAACACTTTGTTCAAGCTGTATCTAGTCAAGAGCAAGGAACGCCTGCGCCGCAGATAACTAATGTCCCGAGTCCAGTCGTTTCGGAGACGCCTGCTTCAACCCCACCATCGGAGAGTGTCGTTGAGGAAACAATACTATCAGAAAAAGCTGTAGCTGAAGGTGATATTGTTGAAAGTCCTCTGGTTGGTGTAGCCTATCTTGCAGCTAGTCCTGACAAGCCGCCATTTGTGGCAGTCGGAGATACCGTAAAAAAAGGACAAACCCTTGTGATTATCGAAGCCATGAAGGTGATGAACGAAGTGCCAGCGCCATGTGATGGTGTGATTACAGAAATTTTGGTATCAAATGAAGATGTCATTGAATTTGGACAAGGATTGGTGCGAATCAAATGATGGATATTAGAGAAATTCAAGCGGCTTTGCCTCATCGTTACCCGATGTTATTGGTTGATCGTGTATTAGAGGTGTCAGAGGATCGCATTGTTGCCATTAAAAATGTGACCATTAATGAACCTTTCTTTAACGGGCATTTTCCTCAGTATCCGGTTATGCCAGGTGTTCTGATTATGGAAGCTCTGGCTCAAACAGCCGGTGTACTGGAATTGTCAAAAGAAGAAAATAAAGGGAAGTTGGTTTTTTACGCGGGCATGGATAAAGTGAAGTTTAAAAAACAAGTCGTTCCTGGGGACCAACTTGTCATGACAGCCACTTTTATCAAGCGCCGTGGCACGATTGCTGTTGTGGAAGCTAAGGCAGAAGTGGATGGCAAGCTAGCAGCAAGCGGGATATTGACCTTTGCCTTCGGGCAATGAGAATAACGATTCTCCGGAGGAAGAAACCCTTATGTTTAAAAAAATCTTAATTGCCAATCGTGGGGAAATTGCGGTGCGTATTATCCGCGCAGCGCGTGAACTTGGGATTTCCACAGTTGCTGTTTATTCAGAAGCAGACAAGGAAGCTCTTCACACGATTTTGGCAGATGAAGCTGTCTGTATTGGACCAGCCCGTTCCAAGGAATCTTACCTGAACATGAATTCCGTCTTGTCAGCAGCTATTGTGACAGGAGCGCAAGCTATTCATCCAGGCTTCGGCTTTTTAAGTGAAAATTCAAAATTTGCGACCATGTGTGAGGAGATGAACATCAAATTTATCGGCCCTTCCGCATCGGTTATGGATAAAATGGGTGATAAAATCAATGCCCGTACTGAAATGATCAAGGCAGGAGTGCCAGTTATTCCAGGATCAGATGGTGAAGTTTATAACGCCCAAGAAGCCTTAGCTATTGCCAATAAGATTGGCTATCCTGTTATGTTAAAAGCATCGGCAGGTGGCGGTGGTAAAGGGATTCGTAAAGTGGAGACAGAGGCAGATTTGGAAGCAGCTTTTAATGCTGCCAGTCAAGAAGCCCTAGGTGCTTTCGGAAATGGAGCCATGTATCTAGAAAAAGTCATCTATCCAGCTAGACACATTGAGGTGCAAATTTTAGGTGACGCTCACGGAACGATTATTCACTTGGGTGAACGTGACTGCTCCTTGCAACGGAATAACCAGAAAGTCTTGGAAGAAAGTCCGTCCATTGCTATTGGCAATACGCTTCGCCAAGAAATGGGAGAAGCAGCGGTTAGAGCAGCTAAAGCTGTAGCCTATGAAAATGCAGGAACCATTGAGTTCTTGTTGGATGAGGACAGTGGGGAATTCTATTTTATGGAAATGAATACCCGTGTTCAAGTTGAGCATCCTGTCACAGAATTTGTAACAGGAGTGGATATTGTCAAAGAACAAATCAGAATTGCAGCAGGGCAACCTCTTTCTGTCTCTCAAGATGACATCGCCATTACTGGACATGCTATTGAATGTCGTATCAATGCGGAAAATCCTGCCTTTAATTTTGCGCCGAGCCCAGGAAAGATTACAGATTTGTATATGCCAAGTGGTGGTGTAGGGCTACGCGTGGATTCGGCTGTTTACAGTGGCTACGCTATTCCTCCTTATTATGATAGTATGATTGCCAAGATCATTGTTCATGGGGATAATCGTTTTGATGCTTTGATGAAAATGCAGCGAGCCTTGTTTGAATTGGAAATTGAAGGTATCATTACGAATACTGATTTTCAATTGGACTTGATTTCCGATAAGCGAGTGATTGCGGGAGACTATGATACCTCCTTCTTGATGGAAACATTTTTACCACATTACAATAAAGATTAGGAGAAGGTATGGCCTTATTTCGTAAAAAAGATAAATACATCCGTATTACTCCCAATAATTCCCTCAAAGGCTCGGTGAGTCAGGTTATCCCAGAAGTGCCAGATGAACTTTTTGCCAAATGCCCAGCTTGCAAGCATATGATTTACAAAAAAGATTTAGGTTTAGCCAAGATTTGCCCGACTTGTTCTTATAATTTTAGGATTTCTGCCCAAGAACGCTTAGCTTTGACCATTGATGACGATAGCTTCCAAGAGTTGTTCACAGATATCGAAACTAAGGATCCGTTACGTTTTCCAGGTTATCAAGACAAATTACAAAAAGCCAAGGAAACGACAGGTTTGCATGAAGCTGTTTTGACAGGGAAAGCTATGGTTAAGGAGCAAAAGATTGCTCTAGCCATTATGGACTCTCACTTTATTATGGCTAGTATGGGAACTGTTGTTGGGGAAAAAATTACCCGATTGTTTGAATTGGCTATTGAAGAAAACCTGCCGGTAGTTATTTTTACAGCTTCAGGAGGCGCCCGTATGCAAGAGGGGATTATGAGCCTTATGCAAATGGCCAAGGTCTCTGCAGCTGTGAAAAGACATTCCAATGCGGGTCTCTTTTACCTCACTATTTTGACAGATCCAACCACGGGTGGGGTGACCGCAAGCTTTGCAATGGAAGGTGATATTATCTTAGCAGAACCTCAATCCTTGGTAGGATTTGCAGGGCGCCGTGTTATTGAAACCACAGTACGTGAGAATTTGCCGGATGATTTCCAAAAAGCTGAATTTTTAAAAGACCATGGTTTTGTAGATGCTATCGTGAAACGAACAGAATTGCGAGACAAGATTGCTCACTTGGTAGCATTTCATGGAGGTGGCCAATGACAGATGTATCAAGAGTTTTGAAAGAAGCGCGTGATCAAGGGCGTTTAACCACCTTGGATTACGCTAGCCTTATCTTTGATGATTTTATGGAGCTGCATGGGGATCGTCATTTTTCAGATGATGGTGCTATC
Source organism: Streptococcus sp. F2 (assembly GCF_056500955.1). Lineage (NCBI taxonomy): Bacteria > Bacillati > Bacillota > Bacilli > Lactobacillales > Streptococcaceae > Streptococcus > Streptococcus sp. F2. The sequence continues at coordinate 2,879 of NZ_JBWKAI010000030.1, read as the reverse complement.
GTTGGTGGTTTAGCTTACCTTGCAGGTCAACCAGTCACGGTTATTGGTATCCAAAAAGGTAAAAACTTACAGGATAACTTAGCAAGAAACTTTGGGCAGCCCAATCCTGAAGGTTATCGGAAAGCCCTACGTTTAATGAAACAGGCAGAGAAATTTGGACGACCAGTTGTGACCTTTATCAATACAGCTGGTGCTTATCCTGGTGTTGGTGCCGAGGAACGTGGCCAAGGAGAAGCTATCGCTAAGAATTTGATGGAAATGAGTGACCTCAAGGTTCCCATTATTGCCATCATTATCGGTGAGGGAGGCTCTGGTGGCGCATTGGCCTTAGCGGTTGCTGATCAGGTCTGGATGCTTGAGAATACTATGTATGCGGTTCTTAGCCCAGAAGGCTTTGCTTCTATTTTATGGAAGGATGGTTCAAGGGCAACCGAGGCCGCTGAATTGATGAAAATCACAGCGGGTGAACTCTACAAAATGGGAATAGTAGACCGTATTATTCCAGAACATGGTTATTTTTCAAGTGAAATTATTGAGATGATAAAAGCCCATCTCATCGAAGAAATGGGCAATTTACAAGCGAAACCGCTTGAACAATTATTAGAAGAACGTTACCAACGTTTTCGTCGCTATTAAAAATCCTTTTGGAGTCTCCCTACGTGTTTATCAAGTTAAGGGAGGCCTTTCCAAAAGGGTTTTTAACTGGTCTTGTAAATAAGGAAATGGGTATATTAATAAGACTTTTGATAAACTAGTGTGAAGAAAATTGTTGTTAAAGGGGTAATGTAGTGAGTTTCAAGTGATGTGGTGGCTCTTTAAAATAGTACACCCCAGAAATCACTTTAATGATTTCTGGGGTGAGTTTATTATTTAGGTGAAATGACGGTTTCGCCACCCATGTAAGGGCGGAGTACTTCAGGGATGGTAACAGAACCATCTTCGTTTTGGTAGTTTTCTAAAATGGCTGCTACGGTACGACCGACAGCAAGTCCTGACCCATTAAGGGTGTGAAGAAGTTTGACCTTACCATCAGCTTCATCGCGGTAACGGATTTGAGCACGACGTGCTTGGAAATCTTCTGTATTTGAACATGATGAAATTTCACGATAGGTATTTTGAGCTGGAATCCAGACTTCAAGGTCATAAGTTTTAGCAGCTGAGAAGCCCATGTCGCCAGTGCAAAGGGCGATAACACGGTATGGTAAGTCGAGCTTTTGAAGAATATTTTCAGCGTTGGCTGTCATTTTTTCCAACTCTTGGTAAGATTCTTCTGGTTTAGCAAACTTGACCATCTCAACTTTGTGGAATTGGTGTAGGCGGATAAGACCACGTGTATCACGTCCTGCAGAACCAGCTTCAGAGCGGAATGACGGGCTCATCGCTGTAAAGTAAATTGGGAGCTCTTTGCCATCTAGAATTTCCCCACGGTAATAATTGGTCAATGGAACTTCTGCCGTTGGGATCAGAACAAAGTTTGTGTCTGATAACTCAAAGGTATCTTCCTTGAATTTTGGATATTGACCTGTACCAAACATAGAATCATGGTTGACCATGTATGGCGTGATGATTTCCTGATAACCCTCTTTGATATGTTCATCCAACATAAAATTATATAGGGCACGTTCCAAACGAGCGCCAAGATTTTTATAGAATAAGAAACGAGCACCTGTAACCTTTGCTCCACGTTCCCAGTCTAGAATATCGAGATCTTCACCTAAATCCCAATGAGCCTTAACCTCAAAGTCAAAGTCACGAGGAGTGCCCCAACGGCGAATTTCGACATTGTCCTCTTCATCAGCACCAACAGGAACAGAATCGTGAGGAGTATTAGGTAAAACAGTGATGATGTCAGTCACTTGCTGGTCGATATCAGCGAGCTGGCTATCAATGGTTTTGATGTCGGCAGAAACGTTTTGCATGTCAGCAATCTGTTGGCTAGCGTCTTCTTTTTGGCGTTTTGCTTGGGCGATGGCTGCAGAAGCAATATTACGCTCTGCTTTTAATTCTTCTGATTGAACGAGAAGAGCACGACGTTTTTCATCAAGATTCTTGAGGTGTGTTAGAGTATCTTCTGAAACCCCACGGATTTTTAATTTGGCAGCGACAGCGTCAAAATCGGTTCGAATACGTTTAAGATCTAGCATAAATAAACTCCTTTGAGATAGATGGTTATTAGTAGCTGTCAGTGAACCAGACTGAGTCAAATGGCTAGGCCTGTTATTCTCTGACGATAAAAAAACACAGATGATGAAGTTGCTGGAGCGCTTTGGCGCGGTTCCATCCAGCTTCACAATCTGTGCACTTAATTGTTATTTTATTGACGACACGGTAGAATTTCATATCGTTTTCCTATCTGTTCACAGCGACCACAGACTTTCTGAAAGGAAAAGGGATATTACTTATCCGTTAGCACTATTATAACAAAAAACAAGAAAATGTAAACTCAAATCAGGAGAACGTATGTGTCTAAATTTCTGGGAAAGTCCAACTAACCCTTATAACCTAAGAAAACTCTAGGTTCTTTTATTCCAAAAAAGACTGAAACAAAGGTTTTCTCTGCTTCAGTCTTGACGATATTGTTTACGACATGATACAATACTGTTTGACTGATTAAGCAAAGATTCGTTTTGTCTTAATCGGTGGTGTAGAAGGTTGCGCTTCTGCACCTTTTTTCGCTTTATCTAACTATTATTGTACCACAGATATTGTACCACAGACAACCCAGTAATGCAAGGGTTTCGGGGCATAAACACACGCCGTACGCATGAAAACTTTCTCTTCATCCTTTTGTGCCCGGACATCAATTTTGAAAAGATTCCTTTTTAAATCAATCATCTGCTTAGCCTCTTTCTCCAAATAATTGGACTAAATAATCTTTC
>NZ_JBWKAI010000029.1:0-22876 GCF_056500955.1 Streptococcus sp. F2 | reverse complement strand
AAAGATTATTTAGTCCAATTATTTGGAGAAAGAGGCTAAGCAGATGATTGATTTAAAAAGGAATCTTTTCAAAATTGATGTCCGGGCACAAAAGGATGAAGAGAAAGTTTTCATGCGTACGGCGTGATAATCAGTAAGAAAAGATAGGCAAAGGCCTGTCTTTTTTGTTATAATAGAGGGAAAGACTAAATGTATAGGAAAATAGAATGAACAGTCAAGATTTAAAGAAACGTCAGGAGAAGATTCGTAATTTCTCCATTATTGCACATATTGACCATGGCAAATCTACTCTCGCTGATCGCATTTTGGAAAAGACAGAGACCGTTTCCTCTCGTGAAATGCAGGCCCAGTTACTAGACTCCATGGATTTGGAGCGTGAGCGTGGGATTACCATCAAGTTAAACGCCATTGAGCTTAATTATACGGCTAAGGATGGGGAAACGTACATTTTCCACCTTATTGATACCCCAGGGCATGTGGACTTTACTTATGAAGTATCTCGCTCGTTGGCAGCCTGCGAGGGAGCCATTCTAGTTGTTGATGCAGCGCAGGGAATTGAAGCGCAGACATTGGCTAATGTTTACCTAGCCCTCGACAATGATTTGGAAATTTTACCTGTTATCAATAAAATTGACTTGCCAGCTGCTGATCCTGAACGGGTTCGTCATGAAGTGGAAGATGTGATTGGGCTTGATGCTTCTGAGGCTGTTCTGGCGTCAGCCAAGGCTGGTATCGGGATTGAAGAGATTCTTGAGCAAATTGTTGAGAAGGTTCCTGCTCCTACGGGTGATGTGGATGCGCCTTTACAAGCCTTGATTTTTGACTCTGTTTACGATGCTTATCGAGGCGTTATCCTGCAAGTTCGGATTGTGAATGGTATTGTCAAACCTGGCGATAAAATTCAAATGATGTCGAATGGAAAAACCTTTGATGTCACAGAAGTTGGGATTTTCACTCCTAAGGCAGTTGGACGAGATTTCCTTGCGACGGGAGATGTTGGTTATGTTGCGGCTTCTATAAAAACAGTAGCGGATACTCGTGTGGGGGATACGGTAACTTTAGCTAATAACCCTGCTAAGGAAGCCTTGCATGGCTACAAACAAATGAATCCAATGGTCTTTGCAGGTATTTATCCGATTGAATCAAATAAATACAATGATTTGCGTGAAGCGCTTGAAAAATTACAACTGAATGATGCCAGTTTACAGTTTGAACCAGAAACGTCACAAGCTCTTGGCTTTGGTTTCCGTTGTGGATTCTTAGGTTTGCTTCATATGGACGTGATTCAAGAACGTTTAGAGCGTGAGTTTAACATTGATTTGATTATGACAGCACCGTCCGTGGTGTATCATGTTCACACAACTGATGGGGATATGATTGAAGTGTCTAATCCCTCAGAATTTCCGGATCCAACGCGGGTGGCTTCTATTGAAGAGCCTTATGTTAAAGCGCAAATCATGGTGCCACAAGAGTTCGTTGGGGCTGTTATGGAATTGTCGCAGCGCAAGCGTGGTGATTTTGTAACCATGGATTACATTGATGATAATCGTGTCAACGTGATTTACCAAATTCCACTGGCTGAAATTGTGTTTGATTTCTTTGATAAATTGAAATCATCAACGCGTGGCTATGCTAGTTTTGATTATGAAATTTCAGAATACCGCAAGTCACAACTGGTGAAAATGGATATTCTACTGAACGGGGATAAGGTTGATGCGCTCAGCTTTATTGTGCATAAAGAATTTGCTTATGAACGTGGGAAAATTATTGTTGAGAAATTGAAAAAAATCATTCCACGTCAACAATTTGAAGTGCCTATTCAAGCGGCTATCGGTCAAAAAATTGTTGCTCGTTCAGACATCAAGGCCCTTCGTAAAAACGTTTTGGCTAAGTGTTATGGTGGTGACGTGTCTCGTAAACGTAAATTGCTCGAAAAACAAAAAGCCGGTAAAAAACGCATGAAATCGATTGGTTCGGTAGAAGTCCCTCAAGAAGCTTTCTTGAGTGTTCTCTCAATGGATGACGATGCCAAAAAATAATGATTTTTGAAAAGTCAGATTACTTATCTGGCTTTTTTGGTCAGTTGGAATCTCTTAGAGACGTAAGAATTGGCTAATCAAGAGCAGTTTAGAACAGATTCTAAACAAATGGTTCAAGAGATTGTCGTTTTTTTGGTAGAATGAAAGCATTAACACACCTGAAAGGAGTTTCTCATGGAGACAAAAGATGACTTGAAAAAACGGATTGGCGACCTTTCTTATGAGGTTACCCAACATGCGGCGACAGAACGTCCTTTTACAGGGAAATATGATGATTTTTTTGAGAAGGGGATCTATGTCGATATTGTTAGTGGAGAGGTCTTGTTTTCATCACTGGATAAATTTAATTCTGGCTGTGGTTGGCCTGCTTTCTCAAAACCTATTGAAAATCGCATGGTCACGAACCACGATGACTCTTCTTATGGGATGAGACGGGTTGAAGTTAAAAGCCGGGAAGCGGGATCGCATTTGGGGCATGTCTTTAGTGACGGTCCTCAAGAAGCTGGAGGCTTGCGTTACTGTATCAATTCAGCAGCCCTTAAATTCATTCCTTATGAGCAGATGGAAAAAGAAGGCTATGCCCAATGGCTCACATTGTTTGATGAGAAATAATAGGTTTTCAAAATGACTGAAAAAGAAGCGCAGCTATTAGCCCAAGCAGAAGCCTGGGTCAAGGAAAAACTGGCAGCGGATGCTAGTGGTCATGATTTTTGGCATGTGAATCGTGTTTGTCGCTTGGCTAAGATTATCGCCCAAGAGGAAGAGGGAGATGTTTTCATCTGTCAGTTGGCAGCTCTCTTGCATGATATGGCTGATGACAAACTTAATGCTGATCCAAAGAAAGCTCGCCAAGATATTCTGACTTGGTTAGCTGGTCATGACGTATCGCAGAAGCAGTCTGATCAGGTCATGACGATTATTGATACGATCTCTTTTAAAGGCGGTCACGGGAAACCATTGACGAATTTGGAGGCTAAGATTGTTCAAGATGCTGATCGACTCGATGCTATTGGTGCCATTGGTATTGCCCGTTGTATGGCTTACTCAGGTCACACCGGTCGATTGATTCATGATCCTGATAGACTACCGAGAGAGACCATGACTGTTGAGGAATATCGTCAGGATGGGACAGCCATCATGCATTTTCATGAGAAATTACTGACCTTGAAAGAGCGCATGAATACCACTTACGGTCGTCAGCTTGCGGAGCATCGTCATCAGGTTTTGGTGTCTTATTTAGATGAATTTTATGCTGAATGGGATGGCTTGCGTTAAGAAATCAACTGGTATATTTTAAAAGACACGTATGGGTTATATCGAGTTATTCTGAGGTGTGTCATAGAATTAGTTTGAACAATCAAAACAGTTCATGACCATAAAAAGACCGTTGATGATTTGGACATCAAAATGAGTTGAAAAAAAGTAGTATAGGATTATGCTGGTGATGTCGTAACGAAGTCATTAGATGGTAGGTGAACATCTAAGAAGACAAGATAAAGGAGAACGGAAAATGTCTAGATTAAACTGGTTTTCAGGAGCAAATGAGCGCCAACAGCAAGCTTCGCTACTCATCAAAGATTTAGTGGCAGATTTGAAGCAAAGTGGTGGAAAAGAACCACTACAAAAAGTATTACTCTCTTTTGATGAGGAGTTAAAGAGAGGAGAGTCCTCTATCCCTTTTATTTTAAGTCGTATGACAGTGGCAGTTTTAACAGTTTTAAAGGAACATCAGATTACCTTGTCAGCGAAAGAATCTGCTCAATTGGATGACTTGTATGCCTTATTACAAATTCGATATGGTTATTAAATGACCATTTAACAGCAGATGGTCCTTTGATAGAACCAATTTGCTGATCAAAAACCTAAAACCTTTTATGGTTTTAGGTTTTTTGACTGTGTTCAGGATGATGAGAGGTTACAAGTAGCTGCCGGGCGGAAGTTACTTGACGCTTGATGAAAAGATAGGTAAACTAAAGCTAAGAAAGCTGGTGAGAAAATGGCAACCCTCTTAGATTATATAAAGACTAATGGGAATCGTGACTATCATAGTTTAGCCTTAAATGAATTAGATGTTGCGGTGGTTAATGAAATTGGTTACCTGGCTTTTGATGAGTTAGTGGCTGATGATAATCACCTAGAGGCGACAATTAAACTAAGTCAGTTGCCTTTACTGCAGACTAGAGAAATCAAGGGGGCTCCCTATGATTTTTTAAACACAAAAGAACGGTTGGATCTCTTTCAAATGATGTGTCAGTCAAAGCGGTTTTCAGAACTGACCTTATCGCACTATATCAATGACATCAATACTGAGTTTGAAAAGCAGTTTGCAGCTATGGTGTTTCGTCTTCCTTCGATTGATTATACTCAACTGGTTTTTCGAGGGACCGATGACAGTTTGATTGGATGGAAAGAGGATTTCAAGCTTACTTATATGCGGGAAATTCCAGCTCATCGCTCCGCCATAGACTACCTTAAATCCTATCACACCTATTACCCTAATCAAAAATTAGTCTTGAGTGGGCATTCTAAAGGAGGAAACCTAGCCTTGTATGCCGCTAGTTTTGTGCCAAAGAATGTGCAAGCCTCTCTCAAGGACATTTATCTTTTTGACTCGCCTGGTCTCATCAAAGAATTTCTTACTCATCCAGGTTACCAAGCCATTCGCCGTCGACTGGTTGTGATAAAGCCACAAGATGCTATTATAGGTGTTATGCTTTATTGTGATGTACCTGAAAAAATTGTTCAGAGCCAGTCTTATGGGTTGTTTCAACATCAAGTGGTTAATTGGCAAATCACGCCGAATGCTCAATTTAAAAGAGTACCTAAGCGAAGCGCACTTAGTTATGATTTAGAAGAAACGTTTAAAGACTGGACCAATCAGTTATCAAAACAAGATCTGAAACTATTGTGTGATACTTTTTTTGATTGTTTGGCTTCTACTGGGATCACTAGTCTAAATGCCTTTAGTATTGACGATAAGGCGTTTTTAACCTTGATGCGGGTAATCAGTTCATTACAGTCTATTGATCATGAGAAAAAGAAGGTGATGGTAAAATCCCTTGACCAATTGATGGTAACCTATGGTAGTTATCGTCGTCGAGATATTTCTGAAAATATCCATAATCACCTGCAACAGTTGTTGGCGCTTACAAAGGGGATCAAATAACCCAATGGTTGACTCACCAAAGCTAAATGACAGGAATGTTGAGGAATGAGGGTCAATTTTACAAGCCTTTGTAAAAGGTCTATAATAGGGAATGAAAAAGGAGGTTAGTATGTCAACTTATTTAAGAAAACTTCCAGGCTTGTTACTTTGTCTGCTTTTAGCTCTTCCAGCCTGGTATTTAGGGCGCTTATTTCCCATTATTGGAGCACCTGTTTTTGCTATTCTTTTAGGAATGTTGTTAGCCTTGTTTTATCACAATAGTGACAAGACTAAAGAGGGAATTAGTTTTACATCCAAGTATATTTTGCAAACAGCAGTTGTTTTGCTTGGTTTTGGATTAAACTTAACCCAAGTTATGGCAGTGGGCATGCAGTCTTTACCGATTATCGTTTCAACCATTGCTACCGCGCTGTTAGTTGCCTATGGCCTGCAAAAGTGGTTAGGCTTGGATGTGAATACGGCTACTTTGGTGGGTGTAGGTTCTTCCATTTGTGGGGGATCAGCGATTGCAGCGACAGCTCCTGTCATTAAGGCAAAGGATGATGAGATTGCCAAGGCTATTTCAGTCATTTTTCTCTTTAATATTTTAGCAGCTTTGCTATTTCCAAGTTTAGGACAATTATTAGGCTTATCTAATGAAGGTTTTGCTATTTTTGCTGGGACAGCTGTTAACGACACCTCTTCCGTGACTGCAACGGCCACGGCCTGGGATGCCATTCACCATTCCAATACACTAGATGGCGCAACCATTGTCAAGTTGACTCGCACCTTGGCTATTATTCCAATTACTTTAGGCTTATCTCTTTACCGAGCTAAAAAAGAGCATGAAATCGTTACAGAAGAAGGCTTCAGCCTTAGTAAGTCATTCCCTCGTTTCATCCTCTTCTTTTTATTAGCTTCCCTCATTACAACGCTGATGACCAGCTTTGGTGTGTATGCCGATGTTTTCAACTCCCTCAAAGTATTATCCAAATTCTTTATTGTTATGGCTATGGCAGCGATTGGTTTAAATACAAACCTGGTTAAATTAATCAAGACGGGCGGTCAAGCTATCCTTTTAGGGGCTATTTGCTGGGTAGCCATTACTCTTGTCAGTCTAGGCATGCAATTCGCTTTGGGCATTTGGTAATCAGACACGAGAAATCAGTTTGACTGGTTTCTTTTTTTGTACCTTATTTGTGTAGAATTGTCTACATTTTAAAGAGAATAATGCATTTTTAAAACGTTTTCATTTGATAAAATAAACTTATCGTTAAACCAGTTCAGTAAAGACAACTGGTTGAGATAAGCAATTATCGTTTATTCAGCAGTTTTTGTTAACAGAGGAGGATAGGAATGAAACGAAAATTTCTCATTGGTAGTCACGGTAGACTAGCCAGTGGTTTGCAAAGTTCCATCGACATTTTAGCAGGGATGGGTCAGTCACTTGAAATCATTGATGCTTATGTTGATGATAGTGATTATACTAGCCAGATTGATGACTTTATCGCTGGGGTAGCAGCAGATGAACAGGGCCTCATTTTTACTGATTTATTAGGTGGTAGTGTGAATCAGAAAATGGTAACGGCTGTGATGGCCAGTGGTAAAGATAATATTTTTTTAATCACAAATAGTAATCTAGCGACCTTGTTATCAGTGATGTTTTTGAACCCTGATGAGGCGCTTACTAAAGACGAAATTGTAACCGTTATCAATGAGTCTCAGGTTCAGTTGGTTGACTTGAGCCCTGCTACGGATTCAGAAGATGACTTTTTTGATTAATATCTAGGAGGAAGACAAATGATTACCCAAATTCGTGTTGATGATCGCTTGATTCATGGTCAAGTTGCAGTTGTCTGGACCAAAGAGTTGAATGCTCCACTCTTAGTTGTGGCCAACGATGAAGCTGCTAAAAATGAGATCACTCAAATGACCCTAAAAATGGCTGTACCAAATGGCATGAAATTGCTTATCCGTTCTGTTGAAGAATCTATTAAGCTCTTTAATGACCCACGCGCCAAAGACAAGCGTATCTTTGTTATTGTGAATTCTGTCAAAGATGCCTGCGCCATCGCAAAAGAAGTTCCAGACTTAGAAGCTGTTAATGTGGCTAATGTGGGACGCTTTGATAAGTCAGATCCAGCAAGCAAGGTTAAGGTGACACCAAGTCTTTTGTTGAACCCAGAAGAAATGGCTGCCGCAAAAGAATTAGCAAGTTTGCCAAATCTTGATGTCTTTAACCAAGTATTGCCATCCAATACCAAGGTTCATTTGAGCCAATTAGTCAACTAAAGAGAGGTAAAAAGTATGTTAGTACCAGCAACAATGGCAGCATTAGCTGTGTTGATTTGTTTTGGGGGAAATTATTTAACCGGTCAAAGCATGATGGAAAGACCTTTGGTGGTTGGTTTGGTCACAGGTCTTCTTTTAGGAGACATGAAGGTCGGCATTTTAATGGGAGCTTCTCTAGAAGCCCTCTTCCTAGGAAATGTTAATATTGGTGGTGTGATTGCTGCAGAACCTGTAACGGCAACTGCTATGGCAACAACCTTTACCATTATTTCACATATTGACCAAAAAGCAGCTATGACTCTAGCTGTTCCAATCGGAATGTTGGCAGCTTTTGTCGTCATGTTCTTAAAAAATGTCTTCATGAATATCTTTGCTCCAATGGTTGATAAAGCAGCTGAAGCTAACCATCAAGGTCAGTTAGTGATGCTTCACTACGGTACTTGGATTATCTATTACTTGATCATTGCCGCTATTTCTTTTATTGGTATTTTAGTAGGAAGTGGTCCGGTAAATGCCTTTGTGGAACACATTCCTCAAAACCTCATGAATGGGCTAAGTGCCGCAGGTGGCCTCTTGCCAGCCGTCGGTTTTGCCATGCTGATGAAATTATTGTGGACCAACAAATTAGCTGTTTTTTACCTATTGGGCTTTGTCTTAACAGCTTATTTGAAATTACCAGCTGTGGCCGTAGCTGCGCTTGGAGCAGTTATATGTGTGATTAGTTCCCAACGTGATTTGGAATTGGATGCTATCACTAAGGGAGCCTTTAGCAATCAGACAAGCTTTGACTCAAAAGAATCAGAAGAGGAGGATTTCTTCGCATGACATCACAAGATAATTTGACCAGAGAAGAACGCAAAATGTTGCGCTCAGTCTTCTGGCGCTCATGGACGATGAATGCCAGCCGTACAGGTGCAACCCAGTATCATGCTGTTGGTGTGATTTACACCCTTTTACCTGTTATTAATCATTTTTACAAAACAGATAAAGATAAGGCAGACGCGCTGGTTAGACATACGACATGGTTCAATGCCACCATGCACATCAATAACTTTATCATGGGTCTTGTGGCATCGATGGAAAAGAAAAATAGTGAAGATCCTGAATTTGATGCCAGTGCCATTACGGCGGTAAAAGCATCCCTAATGGGACCTATTTCCGGCGTTGGAGATTCCTTCTTCTGGGGAATTCTTCGAGTTATTGCTGCAGGAATTGGGATTTCCTTGGCAAGTACAGGGTCAGCCATGGGTGCTGTTGTCTTCTTGCTCTTGTATAATATCCCTGCTTTTATCATTCATTATTACAGTCTTTATGGCGGTTATTCTGTTGGTGCAGGCTTTATCAAAAAACTTTACGAATCTGGTGGCATCAAAATTGTGACCAAAACCTCAAGCATGCTTGGGTTGATGATGGTTGGATCAATGACCGCTTCAAATGTGAAATTCAAAACCATTCTTACGGTTGCTGCGAAAGGTGCCAAAGAAGCAGCTTCTATTCAAGATTACCTTGATCAGTTATTTATTGGCATTGTACCGCTTTTGGTAACTTTGGCAGCCTTTTGGCTCTTACGTAAAAAGGTTAATATCAACTGGATTATGTTTGGTATCATGTTCCTTGGCATTATTCTTGGCCTTTTAGGCATTTGCTAATAATCTCCTAGCAACAAAGGTAAGTAAGATAAGTTTTCTTGTCTTACTTATCTTTTTTCATTAATGGCAAGACGTGATGCGATGCAATATTTCTGGAAAAAACCTGTTAGCGGTTAAGAATCTGCTATAATGTAAGGAGACAAAAATGCGAGGTAACCAGGTGGAAGAAAAGTTTAAACAACGATTGCAAAAGGACATTTCACGGCATTTTTCTTACCAATCACTCATGTTATCAGTGCTTTTGATTGGTCTTTTTGTCATTTTCTCTCTAGCCCCACAGCAAATTGGCTTGTACCGCGATGTCAATACGATTGCGGACCGTTACCACCGTTTCGTGACTAAGCAAAAGAATTTGTTAGAAGACTTAGGAAAAACGAGTGTTGAGCCTTTTCTAAATGGAGGCATTAGCGCTGAAGAGTTGAGCAAACACTATTTTCATCTTCGGCAAACAAGTCAATTGTCAACTGATCTTTTTATCTTTTCCCAAAACCAAACCCTTTTGTTTGCTAGCAATCCCCATCTGGGTTCTTTTCTGAGCAAATCGGTTTATATCCAGGAAGTTTTGGCAGGAGCAAAGACCAAAAAGCCTTTCTTTAGAATAACAATGGATAATGAAGAAGGTCATTATCTGATGGTGATTAAGCCAATAATCAGCCAAGAAAAAGTTAAAGGGCATGTCTTTTTAGTCATGAATGGTAAAGATTTTCTCCATCCAAGTAAGACCTTGACCTCTGATTTGGTCATTGCAGATCGACTAGATAATACTTTTACCTTTACCAACCGTGATTTTATCACTTCCAGTTTGGATAAGGTTAATAGTTCCTTGTTGCAAGACTACTTTGTTTTCCAAAATCATCGTGCCTTTGTCGTGAGAAAAGTAGCACTGCAAGGAAATCTCTGGTTATACATGTACCGACCGCTGATTCCGATTACGTCAGTTGTCTTGTTCTCACTCATTTCTTCTCTTATTATTTTTGTGATTTTACAGCGCAAATCGAGTGGCTTGGCCAATCGTATTGCAGCTAAAAATTCGATAGCCATCAATCAAATGGTTCAAGAGATGGGAGCTATTTCTCGCCAGGAAAAAAGCCGGATTGACTTGGACAGCCAAGACGAATTTCAATATTTATCTGCTCAGATTAATCACATGGTGGAACAATTACAGGAACTACATGACAAGACCTTGGCCTTGGAAACGCAAAAATTGGTGTTTGAAAAACGGATGTTGGAAGCTCAGTTTAACCCTCATTTTCTCTACAATACTTTAGAAACCATTTTAATCACTAGCCATTACGATCCAGTTTTAACTGAAAAAATTGTTATTCAGCTCACCAAATTACTGCGGTATAGTCTGACAGATTCCACCAAACCTGTCCTACTCAAAGATGATTTAAGTGTGATTGATTCTTACTTGGTCATCAATCAGGTGCGTTTTGAAGAATTACAATACTGTTTTCACCTCTCGCTAGACCTTGAAAACCTCACAGTGCCAAAGTTGTTTTTACTCCCTTTAATTGAAAATGCTATAAAATATGGATTAAAAGAACGTCACGATGTCCGGATTGAGATAGCTTGTTATTGCAAAGACAATCACATTGTCTTTACGGTGAGTGACAACGGCTCAGGAATATCACCTCAAAAGCAATTAACCATTCGAGAACAACTGGAAGCGGCAGAATCTCATCATGGACTGGTTAATTCTTACCGTCGTCTCAAACATCATTTTTCAGAAGTGTCATTGGAGTTTGCCCAAGAAGACGACCAGTTCACTGTCAGCTATCATGTGAAGGAGTAGTCAATGTATAAATTAGTGATTATTGAAGATGAACATATTATCCGAAAATGGCTGCGCTACGCCGTTGACTATGAGTCTTTAGGAATTGTCGTTGTAGGCGAGGCTAAAGATGGTAAAGCAGGCGCTGCCTTGATCCGAGAGTGTCAGCCACATATTGTCCTGACAGACATTAACATGCCCATCATGACCGCATTTGACATGTTTGAAGAGACCAAGGAACAGACCTATGCCAAAATTATCTTATCAGGCTATGCCGATTTTCCTAATGCACAATCAGCCATTCATTATGGTGTTCTGGAATTTTTAACCAAACCGATCGAAAAAGCTGCTCTTTGGGATTGTCTTCAAAGCATCGTTGATCAGATAGAAAGTCAAAAGAAAGCAGGCAGACAGGAAAGTTCCTCTCTATACCTTCCTTTACCGCAGGTGAATGATCAGTTTCCTGACATTGTCAAAGCTATTCTGAATTGGGTACATGAGCATTTTCAAGATAAAATTACCACAGGTCAATTGGCTCATGAGTTGGGATATAGTGAAAGTTACCTTTATCAAATCGTAAAAAAACACCTTCAAATGACTTTGAATGAGTATATCAACCAATACCGTATTAACCAGGCCATTCAACTAATGGAAAAAGAGCCGGACTTAATGGTATACCAAATAGCAGAAGCAGTTGGGATTTATGATTATCGTTATTTTGACAGGGTGTTCAAAAAATACCTTGGCCAGACAGTCAAAGCTTTTAAAGAACATCATTTTCTGAAAACACACGAAGGAGCTTGTCATGAGAAAAACTAATTGGAATTGGAGGATTAGCCTGGTTCTTTTGGTTCTTTTTCTTCTTCTTGGCATTTGCACTCTTGCCAATTCATCACCTTCTAAAACATTACCATCAAAAGAACTCGTGATTTTGAGTCCGAATAGCCAAACGATTTTGACCGGAACCATTCCTGCTTTTGAGGAAAAATATGGGATTAAGGTTAAGATTATCCAAGGAGGGACTGGCCAGCTCATTGATCGCTTGCGCCAGAAGAGAAGTTCTTTGAAAGCTGACATTTTCTTTGGAGGCAATTACACGCAATTTGAAAGTCATAAACACTTATTTGAATCTTACCTGTCTCCTGAGGTAGCGACAGTCCTTCCAGATTACCAATTGCCTAGTGACCGAGCCACTCCCTACACCATTAATGGCAGTGTCTTGATTGTGAATAATGAATTGGCACAAGGACTTAGCATCACAAGTTATGAAGATCTCCTTCAACCAGCTTTAAAAGGAAAGATAGCTTTTGCTGACCCGAATAAGTCTTCCAGTGCTTTTTCGCAGTTAACAAATATATTACTTGCTAAGGGTGGCTATACTCATTCAGAAGCTTGGGATTATGTGAAGCAATTGCTCATCAATACCAATTCAATGAGGGCTGCTAGTTCGTCGGATGTCTACCAATCTGTCGCTGAAGGAAAGATGATTGTTGGGTTAACCTATGAAGATCCTTGCATTAATCTCCAAAAGAGCGGCGCCAACGTTTCGATTGTCTACCCTAGAGAAGGGACAGTGTTTGTTCCTTCATCTGTGGCCATTGTCAGAAATGCTCCAGCGATGGAAGAAGCCAAGTTGTTCATTAATTTTATGCTTTCTCGAGATGTGCAACATGCGTTTGGTCAGTCAACCAGTAACAGACCCGTTCGTCAAGACGCTCAGACAAGTCATGACATGAAACCACTTGAGGAGATTACTACTCTAAAAGAAGATTATGCCTATGTGACCAAGCATAAGAAAAAGATATTAAACACCTACAACCAATTGGAGAAAGATCTGGAGGATATTAAAGAATGACTGGACGGAGAACTGTTTCAGTCTTGGAAAAGAGGCTTTAAAGCCTTTTTTTCTATGGTATAATAAAAAGGAAGTTCCCTTAAGAAAGTCAGGATTATGTCACCAAAAACCATTGATATTGAAAAATACCATCAACTTGCTTTGCAACGGCAGGCTGAACACCGAAAGTTTTTAGCAGCCTTAAAGAAAAAACCACCTAAACATCTCGATAAGATCGTCCAAGACATTCATCAAGAGGTTTTTCAAGAGATTGATTGCACGTCCTGTGCTAACTGTTGTAAAGATTTAGGGCCTGACTTGACAGAGTCTGATATTGTCAAAATTGCCAAGCTCTTTCGGATGAAGTTGGCAACCTTTGAAAAAACTTATTTGCGCGTGGATGAGGATGGTGATAAGGTTTTCCAGTCCATGCCTTGCCCGTTTTTAGGCGGGGACAATCTTTGTGGCATTTATGATGTGAGACCCAAAGCCTGCCGAGAATTCCCTCACACAGACCGCAAAAAAATCTACCAGATTAATCACCTCACGCTCAAGAATACCTTGATTTGTCCAGCAGCTTACGAGTTTGTGGAACGCTTAAGGAAGCGTTTAGACAATTGTTAAACTTCATGAGAGGGCGGTTTGTCTCTAGTTTTCGTCGGGAGGTGCCTGTTGAATGGATACCTTGCTTTTTATCAGAGTGACTGGCATAGATTGCTGATTTTTCAATGATAAAAGAAGGAGCAAGTAGTATAGTATATAGTAATTATAGACTAAAAAGGAGTACCTAATGACAACAGAATTTGAGAAAATGAATCGCGGCGAATGGTATGATGCTAATTTTGATGCTGAACTCATTCAAAAACGCATGGAAGCACAAGATCTATGTTTTGATTTAAACCAATTAAAACCTAGTCGAGAAGAGGAGCGTTCTACTATTCTAAAACAACTCATGGGGCAGGCCTTTGATGGTTTAGTCCTGCTTAGTCCTTTTATGTGTGATTATGGCACAAATATCACTTTTGGGAAGAATTGCTTTGTGAATAGTAATTGTTACTTCATGGATGGTGCAAAGATTACCTTGGGAGACAATGTCTTTGTTGGTCCTTCGACAGGCTTTTACACGGCCAATCATCCTTTAGACTATAAACGCCGCAATGAGGGTCTGGAAAAGGCGTTACCAATTACCATAGGTGATAATGTCTGGTTTGGTGCGAATGTCAATGTCATGCCTGGTGTCACCATCGCCAGTGGCTGTGTGATTGCTTCAGGTTCAGTCGTCACTCATGATATTCCAGCTAATTCCCTCGCAGCTGGTGTCCCTTGCCAAGTTGTCAGAGAAATCGAACAGGAGTAGAAAGTGAGGCAAAAAGTGCATTACAAATTTCTTTTTTTCGATCTTGACCATACCTTACTTGATTTTGATGCGGCAGAAGAGGTTGCCTTGACCAAGTTGCTAGAAGAATATCAAGTTACTGATATTAAGGCCTATAAGGACTACTATAAACCGATGAACCAAAACCTGTGGAAACAATTGGAACATGGAGATATTAGTAAAGTAGACTTGATTAATTCTCGTTTTGCTCTGTTATTTGCTCATTTTGGAGTGACGGTTGATGGTAGGCAGTTAGCAGAAGCTTATCAAAAGCATTTAAAGTATCAAGGGCAAGTTTATGTTGGTGCTAAGGAATTGTTAGAAAAACTAGTCGCCAAAGGCTACAACCTATATGCGGCAACCAATGGTATCGCAACAATCCAACAAGGTCGATTGGAAGCGTCTGGTTTGGTGCCTTACTTCAAAGCCATTTTTATTTCGGAACAGTCGGGTAGTCAAAAACCTAACAAAGCTTTCTACGATTGGATGACCCAGCAGGTGCCTCATTACCAACCTGACCAAGCTTTGATGATTGGGGACAGTTTATCGGCTGATATTCAAGGGGGAATTAATGCTGGCATGGATACCTTGTGGTATAACCCAAAGCACCTCCTAAATAACAGTCCTGTCCATCCGACTTATGAGGTGTCAGATTATCAAGCCCTGCTGACCTCTATTGTCGGAACAACTGACAATAGCCTTTAAAATAGCGTAGCCATTTTTTGAAATCGATTTCAATTTCTGATAGACTAAAGGTATTAAGAAAAGGAGGCTATATGTGATGGCTTATCAAACAATTTACCCTTATACAAATGAAGTCCTTCATGCATTCGATAACATGACCGACCAAGGTGTGGCAGATGTTCTTGAAAGAGCTCACCTTCTCTATAAAAAATGGCGTCAGGAAGATCATTTAGAAGAACGTAAAGCCCAGCTTCATCAAGTGGCTAATATTCTTCGTCGTGACCGAGACAAATACGCTGAAATCATGACCAAAGATATGGGAAAACTGTTCACAGAAGCCCAAGGTGAAGTAGATCTTTGTGCCGATATTGCTGATTACTATGCTGATAAGGCAGATGAATTTTTGATGTCTACGCCACTAGAAACAGATTCTGGTCAGGCTTACTATTTGAAACAATCAACAGGTGTTATCCTAGCTGTTGAGCCTTGGAATTTTCCTTACTATCAAATCATGCGGGTCTTTGCGCCAAACTTTATTGTTGGAAACCCAATGGTTTTAAAACACGCTTCCATTTGCCCACGCTCTGCCCAATCTTTCGAAGAATTAGTTCTTGAAGCTGGTGCTGAAGTAGGTAGTTTTACCAATTTGTTTATTTCTTATGACCAAGTATCACAAGTGATTGCTGATAAACGTGTGGTTGGTGTCTGCTTGACAGGTTCCGAACGTGGAGGAGCTAGCATTGCAGAAGAAGCTGGTAAAAACTTGAAAAAAACAACCCTTGAATTGGGTGGTGATGATGCCTTTATTATCCTTGATGACGCGGATTGGGATCAATTAGAGAAGGTTCTTTACTTCTCTCGTCTCTACAATGCAGGACAAGTATGTACCTCATCGAAACGTTTTATCGTGCTTGACAAAGACTATGACCGTTTCAAAGAATTATTAACAAAAGTCTTCAAAACAGCTAAATGGGGTGACCCAATGGATCCCGAAACGACGTTGGCACCATTATCATCAGCTCAAGCTAAAGAAGATGTTCTTGACCAAATTAAGTTGGCCTTGGATCATGGTGCGGAACTGGTTTATGGTGGTGAAGCGATTGATCATCCAGGTAATTTCGTCATGCCAACCATTATTGCTGGCCTCACAAAAGACAACCCTGTTTACTACCAAGAAATCTTTGGACCAGTTGGTGAAATCTACAAAGTGGCTTCAGAAGAAGAAGCAATCGAAGTGGCTAACGACTCTAACTATGGTCTTGGAGGTACTATCTTTAGTAGCAATCAAGAGCATGCGGAAGCAGTGGCTGCTAAGATTGAAACTGGTATGTCCTTTATCAACTCAGGCTGGACTAGTCTTCCAGAGCTCCCATTTGGTGGGATTAAAAATTCAGGCTATGGCCGTGAATTGAGTGAGCTTGGCTTTACCTCCTTTGTAAACGAACACCTTATCTACACCCCAAATCAACAGTAATTTTTCAACCCCTAAGGACATAGTGCTTGTTTTTAGGGGTTCTTTTGGAGATATTATGGACATCAATGTTTTTGCAACAGATATGGATGGCACATTTTTAACAGATGCTAATGATTATGACCGTCAGCGCTTTGCCCATGTTTTTGAGGGTTTACAGGCACAGGGGAAACGCTTTGTTGCCATCAGTGGCAATCAATACGACCAAATCAAAAGATTTTTCAAAGACTACGCTCACCAGATAACGATAGTCAGTGAAAATGGTGCCTACATCAACCAAGGAGCCCTAGGGCTCTTTTTGAGGTCAAAAACCTAAATTTTTGATAAACTAGTAGCATGAATGAACTGATTAAACACAAGCTAGAACTCTTGCCAGATAGTCCTGGTTGCTACTTGCATAAGGACAAAGAGGGAACCATTATCTATGTAGGTAAAGCTAAGAATTTGAAGAACCGAGTGCGGTCTTATTTTCGTGGTAGCCATGATACCAAAACAGAATTATTGGTCTCTGAGATTGCCGATTTTGAATTTATTGTGACCGAATCAAATACTGAGGCACTCTTGCTTGAAATCAACTTGATTCAAGAAAACATGCCCAAATATAATATCAAGCTCAAAGATGACAAGTCTTATCCTTTTATCAAAATCACCAATGAAACCTTTCCTCGCCTGCTTATTACGAGACAAATTAAGAAAAATGATGGCCTATACTTTGGACCCTATCCAGATTCGTACACCGCTAACGAAGTGAAAAAATTGCTGGATCGCATTTTTCCCTTTAAGAAATGTAAAAACCCTGTCAATAAGGTCTGTTTTTATTACCATTTAGGACAGTGTTGTGCTCATACTATCTGCCATACAGATAAGGCTTATTGGGATGGTCTGGTAGAGGATGTCAAACACTTTTTGAATGGTAAGGATGACAAGATTATTGAGGGGCTGCGGGCAAAAATGTTAGCAGCTTCTGAAGAAATGGCATTTGAACGTGCCGCTGAATATCGAGATTTGATTTCAGGTATTGCCACCATGCGTACAAAGCAGCGGGTGATGAGCAAGGACTTACAAGACAGGGATATTTTTGGCTACTTTGTTGATAAGGGATGGATGTGTGTCCAAGTCTTCTTTGTCCGTCAAGGGAAATTAATTCAGCGTGATGTTAATCTTTTTCCCTACTACAACGATGCAGAAGAAGATTTTTTAACCTATATGGGGCAGTTTTATCAAGATAAACAGCATTTCATCCCCAAAGAAGTCTTTATTCCAGAAGCTATTGACGAAGAACTAGTAGCCGCTATTGTGCCAACAAAAATCATCAAACCAAAACGGGGTGAGAAAAAACAATTGGTGGCTTTGGCGACTAAGAATGCACGTGTTAGCCTTCAGCAAAAATTTGATTTGTTGGAAAAAGATATTAAGAAAACTAGCGGTGCCATTGACAATCTAGGCCACTTGTTAGGGATTGACAAGCCAGTCCGCATTGAGGCTTTTGATAATTCCAACATTCAAGGGACAAGCCCCGTAGCGGCTATGGTTGTTTTTGTTGACGGGAAACCTAGTAAGAAAGATTATCGTAAATTTAAGATTAAAACAGTGGTGGGCCCAGATGATTATGCCAGCATGAGGGAAGTGATTTTTCGAAGGTATAGCCGCGTTAAACATGAAGGACTGGTAGCTCCTGATTTAATCATCATTGATGGTGGGCTAGGGCAAGTCAATGCGGCCAGAGAAGTGATTGAAGACCGACTAGGTTTAACGATTCCTATTGCGGGCTTGCAAAAAAATGATAAGCACCAGACCCATGAATTACTCTTTGGCAAGCCACTCAAGGTAGTCCCCTTACCCCGTAATTCAGAAGAATTTTTTCTCTTGCATCGCATCCAAGATGAGGTGCACCGCTTTGCGATTACTTTCCACCGACAGGTTCGCAGTAAAAATTCATTCTCTTCGAAATTGGATAAGATTCCAGGACTAGGTCCGAAGCGCAAGCAGATACTGCTTAAACATTTTAAAACCATGACAGCCATTGCATCAGCTAGTCCAGATGAGATTCATTCGTTAGGGATTCCTAGAGCGGTGGCATCAGCTGTCCATCAGCATCTGACAGACGGTCAGCAAAGTTAATCACAATTAAAAACGCCTGAAACATTTCTGTCTCAGACGTTTTTCTTTTTATCTTAGTGACTTTGAACGTTTTTCAATAGCTGACTAAATGATAACAATCCTTGGGTTTCGTAAGTTTCTGTGAATTGACGCACAAGGTCAGTATCGTATGTTTCAGAATCCAAACGTAACTGTTCCACAGGAAGAGGACGATCGTTAGCGATTTTAACGTCAATTACCACAGGACCAGTAGCTCCTTGAGCATCTTGGAAAGCCACTTTGAGTTCTGCTAAACTATGAACCGTAAAGCCTTTAGCGCCTATGGCACTAGCAGCTTTACCAAAATCAATATCCATGAGGTCAATGCCAGAATGGGGTTGTGGCATATCGTCTTGCTCTGCTTCAATAAAACCTAGGCTTTCATTGGTCAAAATCAAGTTGATGATTGGCATGCGGTATTTGACAGCCGTTGCAATATCTTGCATGTTCATGGTCCAACCACCATCTCCTGAAATGGACCAAACCTGACGGTCGGGGTAGGCTGCTTGAGCTCCAATAGCTGCTGGAAGGGCATAACCCATGGT
Organism: Streptococcus sp. F2; assembly: GCF_056500955.1. NCBI lineage: Bacteria > Bacillati > Bacillota > Bacilli > Lactobacillales > Streptococcaceae > Streptococcus > Streptococcus sp. F2. The sequence goes on along the minus strand of NZ_JBWKAI010000029.1, from coordinate 3,929 downwards.
AGCATACCAACCGCTAGTCGTAAAGGCTTGTTGATCATTCATTTTGAGGAAGCGAACGGCGTCAATGGTAACATTGCCTACATCAATTTGGAAGATAGCATCTTTAGTGGCCATGTTATTAATAGCTTTAAAGACAGGTTCTACACGTAAAGGTTCACGGTCGTCATCTTCAAAAGAGGTTATCCACTCTTGCCAATTCTTCTTATTGGCCAAAGCAACACGGTACCAATCTGTTTCAGGTAATTCTCTGCCTTTTTCAAGCAAGGCCTTGATGGTTTGTTTGGCATCGGCAAGAATAGCTAAATCAACGTGATGTCTGCGACCAAATTTGGTACCGTCAATATCCACTTGAATATATGTCGTGTCATCTTGAATAAAGTGTCCTTGGAAAGGCATGTCTGTTCCGAATGTAATAATGGTGTCAGCTTGCTGTAGCATCTCAACCCCTGGCTTACTAGCTACCCGACCAGCAGACCCCATATAGAGTTCAAAATCATCGGGAACAATACCTTTAGCAGGTGCTGAACTTAAAATTGGCGCTTTTAGTTGTTTTGCCAAGGCCATAATATCTTCTCTCGCCCCACGAGTACCAAGCCCAATATAAATGAGAGGGCGTTTGGCTGCTTGTAAGAGAGCTAGCGCTTGATCAATGTGTTCAGGATTTGGAACTGACAACAAAGGTTTTTGATAATGCACTGCGGTTGAGACATAAGTGTCTTCGATATCTTGCCATCCTAAATCTTTTGGAATGGTTACCACAGCAACCCCTTTGTGGGCATAGACTTGCCGGATTGCCTCATCCACGACATAAGGCAATTGTTCGGCTGTCATAACAGTACGGTTGTAAATGGCAACATCCTCAAACATGGGGTTTTCATTTAATTCTTGGAAATAAGATTTATTCATGTTGAAGGTTGGTACTTGACCAATGAGGGCAAGTAGAGGCACGCCATCGTGTTTAGCATCATATAATCCATTGAGCAAATGAACAGCTCCAGGTCCAGCAGAGCCAAAGGTGACACCAATACGACCAGTGACCTTAGCTTCTCCGACTGCAGCAAGAGCCCCAGCTTCTTCGTGGCGCACTTGAATGTACTGAATACTGTTTTGGCGATTGTATAGAGCATTCATGGTGGAATCAAAGGATCCGCCAGGAAGTCCATAAATGGTTTTAACGCCCCAAGCCTCAATAACTTTTATCATCGCATCAGATGCTTTTATCTTACTCATACGAATGTCCTCCTTTAGCTAATGACAAAACACGACCTTGAAGGAAAGTCGTGTTGCAATTCAGATAGCTGGATACCCTGTAGAGATATTTCCCTAACTGAGGTGAATTGTAGCAGACTTTCCTGTTGGTCAGTCTTAATATTATTCTGATATAGCTATCTTACTGCTCAAAAAGAAATAAGTCAAGAAACTTGCACTAATTAGTAATAAAAAATAGAAATGTCGTGAAATTGTGATTTTCAGAAGGCTTTAAACACTTTTTATGGTAAAATGAAAGGGTATTAAAAATCAGAATTAGATAGGAAGTTTTGAGATGAAATTTCTAGAATTGAACAAAAAACGTCATGCCATTAAGACCTTTAATGACAAGCCAGTTGACTATAATGACTTGCGAACGGCGATTGAAATTGCGACTCTAGCACCTAGTGCTAACAATATTCAACCATGGAAATTTGTAGTGGTTCAAAAGAAAAAAGATGAGCTTGCTAAAGGCTTACCGCTAGCAAATAAACTTCAGGTAGAACAGGCTCAATATGTGATTGCCTTATTTTCAGATACTGATTTGGCCTTGCGTTCTCGTAAAATTGCTCGTATTGGTGTCAAATCATTGCCAGACGACTTAATTGGTTATTACATGGAAACATTGCCACCACGATTTGCTTCGTTTAACGAGGTTCAAACAGGTGAATATTTAGCTATTAATGCTGGTATTGTGGCTATGAACTTGGTGTTAGCTTTGACGGATCAAAAAATAGCATCTAATATTATTCTTGGTTTTGATAAGTCAACGACCAATGAGATTTTAGACATTGATTCGCGTTTCCGTCCAGAATTGCTGATTACAGTTGGCTACAGTGATGAAAAACCAGAACCTAGTTATCGTCTACCCGTTGACGAAGTGATTGAAAGAAGGTAATTATTATCTACATCGTCTCACGCTGTTAGCGTCAGCTGATAAATACCTCTTGATGGTTTTACCTTATCTGACAGCTAAAGCAAGATGTTCTTTTACTCCTCGTTGTATAGACTAGGAAATCTAGGACTTTTAATAATGATGACCTTTTTAAGGAAAGAAATATAAGAAGGAGAAAAAATGACAAGTATCGATTTTAAAGCAGAAGTTGACAAACGTAAAGAAGCCATGTTAGCAGATTTAGTTGACCTGTTACGCATCAATTCAGAACGCGATGACACATTAGCTGATGACAAACATCCCTTTGGACCAGGACCAGTTAAGGCCTTGGAGCATTTCCTCGCAATGGCTGAGCGTGATGGTTACAAAACGCGTAATATCGATAATTATGCAGGTGACTTTGAATTTGGCCAAGGTGATGAAGTGCTAGGAATCTTTGGTCACCTTGACGTTGTGCCAGCTGGTAGCGGTTGGGAGACGAATCCTTATGAGCCAGTGATTAAAGATAACCGTATCTATGCGCGTGGATCTTCTGATGACAAAGGACCAACCATGGCATGTTATTATGCCCTCAAAATTATTAAAGAGTTGGGCCTTCCTGTGTCTAAAAAGGTACGGTTTATCGTTGGTACCGATGAAGAATCTGGTTGGGGTGATATGGATTATTACTTTGCCCATAACGGTTTGAAAAATCCAGACTTTGGTTTCTCACCAGATGCTGAATTCCCAATTATCAACGGTGAAAAAGGAAACATCACCGAATACCTCCATTTCGCTGGTGACAATAATGGTGCTTTTGTGCTTCATCGCTTCCAAGGTGGATTGCGTGAAAACATGGTACCAGAATCTGCAACAGCTGTCATCACGGCACCGCATGACCTTAATGTGCTAGAAGCAGCCTTGGAGCAATTTTTATCAGAATATGGTGTTAAAGGCTCTATGAAGGCTACTGATGGTAAAATTGAAGTAACTATTATTGGGAAGTCTGCTCACGGGTCGACTCCAGAAGCTGGAATCAATGGTGCCACCCTACTGGCTAAATTCCTGAATCAATTTACCTTTGAAGGGGCTGCTAAAGATTATTTACATGTGGCAGGTGAAGTGCTTCATGAAGACTTTGCGGCAGAAAAACTAGGCCTTGCTTATACCGACGACCGTATGGGAGCCTTGAGCATGAATGCGGGTGTCTTCAACTTTGATAGTCAATCAGCTGACAATACCATCGCCTTGAATTTCCGTTATCCAAAAGGAATTGATGCGGCAACCTTAAAAGCAGGATTGGAAAAATTACCAGGATTAACTAAGGTAAGCCTTTCTGATCATGAGCATACACCTCATTATGTGCCAATGGATGATGAATTAGTATCTACCTTGCTTGCTGTTTACGAAAAACAAACAGGTCTTAAAGGCTACGAACAAGTTATCGGCGGAGGAACCTTTGGTCGTTTGCTAGAACGTGGTGTGGCCTTTGGAGCGATGTTCCCAGGTGATGAAAACACCATGCACCAAGCAAACGAATACATGCCTTTGGAAAACATCTATCGCTCAGCAGCTATTTATGCTGAAGCTATCTATGAATTAATTAAATAAGATGTTTATGACAGCAAAAAGAGCTGGAACAGTGTTCCAGCTCTCAGATTGAAGACAAACATCGATTTGGTGTTTGTCTTTTTTAGTGTTTTTAGATAAAAATGGCTGTTTCCGTGCTTAAACCACCTCATCTGAACAAAATAAAAAGGCTCTCCCGCCATCCTTTTGACCAGTTTTTTGAGATTTAAGCATGCCA
>NZ_JBWKAI010000028.1:0-26525 GCF_056500955.1 Streptococcus sp. F2 | reverse complement strand
CATTAAGATCTGTTTGAACTTACTCGTTCTTTCTGTCGCTGACAGATTTATTTCTCGTTTTTGACGGGTAATATGTCTCCATATCACCCTCACATTTGGTTCGTCTTATTCAGTTCTCAAAGGTCTTGTCCTCTTTCGAGACAACTATTTTATTCTATCAACTTTTACTAACTTTGTCAACAACTTTTTTACTCTTTTTTTCGAATACTTCAGTCGCCAACGTCTGCTCAGCCGACAGCTTTATTAGTATACGATATTTATCCTCCTGATGTCAACTCTTTTTTGCACTTTTATGTCTTTTTTTACATTTTTATTGAAGTTACATAACACAGGTAATTTTCTCATGAAAGTTTTTTATTCTGGGTATTACATCATACAACAATAATAATAAAAGGTAAAAGCACCCTATAAGTTGGGACAATTCATCTTTTCTCATAGAACGCTTCTAGAATTCTGTATGTCTAAATGATTATTTTTAACACTTAACTATTTTCTTTGGAATGTTTATAGCCGTAAAAAATATAAACAAGCGTTCCTACTACAGTCGTTAACGTAAAAGCAATCCAAGTAAAAGCCATATATTGACTCATAAAAGAAACACAAATGACAATGGCTAATAGAGGTAAAAATGGCATTAATGGCGTTTTAAATTCTCCGACTTTGGGCTTCCCTTCAATTTTCCTAAGTCTAATAATTGCTATCGACATTATTACCAAATATGCTAGGGTACAAATGTTAACAAATTCTGCGAGACTCGCTAATGGAAATAAACCAGCACAAATCATCGCAAGTACTCCCACTAAGATAGTCGCATTTTTAGGAACCTTACTTTTTTCAGTAAGGGAATAAAGAGATTTTGGTAACAATCCATCTCTACTTATACTATAAACCGTTCTAGCTAGGGCATAGGTCATCGAAATACATACCGTAATAAGCGTTAAAATAGCAACGATAGAGACATAATCTGCCGCCCAATAAAGGCCTATACTACGTAAAGCAAAAGCGACAGCATCTGGTACATTTAATCGGGTATAATGGACAATACCAGTCAGAATCATTGTGACAACAATATACAATATTGTAACAATAGTCAAGGATAAAACAATTCCTTTTGGGATTGTTTTTTGTGGTTCTTTCACTTCATCAACTGTCATTGAAATAGATTCAAACCCCAGGAAAGCAAAGAACATGACAGAAGCTCCTGCAAATATACCTGATTGACCTCCGTAAATTTGACCTAAGCCATATGGAGCAAAGTTGTTCCAATTTTCGCCATTTATAAAGAAGAGGCCTACAACAATAAATAAAGCAAGAGCTGAAAATTTCAAGAGCACTAAAAAGCTATTGAATCTTAACGCTGCTTTGGAGTTCATTAAAACGATGCCTGTTACAAAAATCATTACCAATACAGGAAGAAGGTCTATATAGGTCCCATTTTTAGGATCAAATGTTCCATTTAGAGGAGTTGGTAAAGCTATTCCATAGTTAGCTAGTAAACCTTTTAAATAACTTCCCCATCCAACTGCAACGCTGGATACTGCCGTTAGGAATTCCATAATAATGTACCAGCCTACAATCCAAGCCGGAAATTCCCCTAAAGTTGCATAAACATAACTATAAGCTCCGCCATTTGACGGAATTCGTGATGCAAATTCTGCATAAAATAAGGCTAGAATGCCGATTGCAATTGCTGAAATAACAATCGAAATTGTCAAAGCTGGTCCTGCATAATTAGCAGCACTAATACCTGTAATGGTAAAAATCCCTGTACCAACCATTGATCCTAGACCTAAAAAGACTAAATCAGTTACTTTAAGGTGTCTATGCATTTCGGTTATATTAGCATGTTTCTGTTTTTTTCGAAAAATAGTCATCTTGTCACTTTCTATATAGTACACAGTTATTTACTAAGTTTATCACAGTTACTAATGATTGTAAATTTTACTTCTGGTAATCTCTCCCACTTAAATAAAAAACTAAGTCTAGAAAATCTAGAACTTAGTTTTTTATTATGATAGTTCACCCTATTAATCGGCAGATTCTGTTTCTGACTCTGTCATCTTATCTTTGATTTCATCATAAGACAAAGCATGAACTTCTTTATCATCATCTTCTGGATTATTTGGCATTTTACCAGTTTCATAAATGGATTTAATTTGTGCAGCATCCAAAGTTTCATATTTAAGGAGTGCTTCTGCAATCAATTTATGAGTTTCACGATTTTCTTTAATGATGTCTGCTGCTTGATTACGCGCTTGATTTAAGAGTTCACGTACTTCATCATCGATCATTTGTGCTGTTTGAGCAGAGTAAGATTTTTCAGGAGACAACTGGCCTGGCATCATAGCATGGTTACCCTCATATTGAACCGGGCCAAGTTTGTCACTCATTCCATACTCTGTAACCATCGCTCTTGCCATTTGAGTAGCTTGTTCAAAGTCATTTGAAGCACCTGTTGTCTGCGCATTAAAAATAATTTCTTCAGCGACACGACCACCCATAAGACCAGCTAATTGCTCTTTTAAATCATCTTTTGATAAGAGCATTTGATCTTCTTTAGGAAGGGCAATCATGTAACCACCAGCTCGTCCACGAGGAACAATGGTTACTTTATGGACTACACGCGCATTAGATAGTACTAAACCAACGATAGTGTGCCCAGCTTCATGGTAAGCCACCATTTCTCTTTCTCTTTGTGAGATCGTGCGGTCTTTCTTAGAAGGCCCAGCAATAACGCGGTCTTCTGCTTCATCAATATCGCTGGCATCAATCTTCACTTTGTTTCGACGAGCAGCTACAAGAGCAGCCTCATTCAATACATTTTCAAGATCAGCACCAACGAATCCTGGTGTTTGCTGAGCAACCACTTTTAGATTAACATCATCTGCAAGAGGTTTATTTTTAGCATGAACACGTAAAATAGCTTCACGACCTTTTACATCAGGTCTACCAACTAATACTTTACGGTCAAAGCGTCCTGGTCTTAACAAAGCAGGATCTAAAACATCACTACGGTTAGTTGCGGCAATAACAATAATGTTTTCATTGCCCTCAAAACCATCCATTTCAATCAGTAATTGGTTGAGGGTTTGTTCTCTCTCATCGTTACCACCGCCCATACCAGCGCCACGGCGACGACCAACAGCATCAATTTCATCGATAAAGATAATAGCACGTTCAGCTTTTTTGGCATCTTCAAACAAAGAACGCACACGACTAGCTCCGACACCAACGAACATTTCAACAAAGTCTGAACCTGAAATGCTAAAGAACGGAACTCCCGCTTCACCAGCAACTGCTTTAGCGAGTAAAGTCTTACCTGTCCCTGGAGGGCCCTCTAAGAGGACACCTGCCGGAATACGCGCTCCCAATGCTTTATATTTCTTAGGATTTTTCAAGAAGTCAACAACTTCCACTAACTCTTGTTTTTCCTCTTCAGCACCTGCAACGTCTGTAAATCTTACTTTGACATCACCTTTTGATTGAGATTTAGCTTTGTTTTTACCAAAACTCATGGCTCCACGAGCTCCGCCACCACCTTGGTTCATCATCATCATCATGAAAGCGGCAAAGATAACAATTGGGAGAAAACTCATCAAAAAGGTAATCCAAGTCCCACTTGAACTTTCTTGTTTGACTGTGATTTCTGTTCCGTTTTTATCAGCAGCCGAAGTCATTTCTTTTAAAATGGAATCACTTGGGAGAACCAAAGACGAAAACTCTGTCACTTGGGCTGACGCATCGCCCCCTAAAAAAGAGAGACCTGGGTCAACAGAGACTTTTTGAGCTTTCTCATATTTTCCTTTTACTTCGATAATGCTGCCACTGGGTTGGTAACTTAAAGATTTGATATCACCAGCTTTAAGATGTTTGATTAATTTTGAATAACTAATCTGTTGGCTTTGTGTGCTTGTTCCTTTAAGATAAAATTGAAATCCTGTGATAACAACAATAATCATTAAAATATAGATAAAGGAGTTTTTGACAAAACCATTATTTTTATTATTTTTCATATAGTAATCATTAACCTTTTTCTATTTCGAATAGACTTCTTCTTTTAACACACCTACATAAGGAAGGTTACGATAATTTTCAGCATAGTCTAAGCCAAAACCAACAATAAATTCATTTGGGACATTATAACAAATATAGTCCGCTTCAATGTCAACAACACGCCCTTCAGGTTTATCAAAGAGTGTTGCAATTTTAATCGTATTGGCTTTACGATATTTAAACATATCGCGTAAATATTTTAGAGTACGCCCAGTATCGATAATATCTTCGATAAAGATAATGTCTCTTCCTTCAATATTGGTATCCACATCTTTTAAGATTTTCACTTCCCCACTACTAGAGGTGCCACCATGGTAACTTGAAACTACCATAAAATCAATTTCGACATGAGTATCAATATGTTTCATTAATTCAGCCATAAAAGGAACGGACCCTTTTAAGACACCGACCATCAAAGGATTTTTACCCTGGTAATCTTTTGTAAGTTGTTCGCCAAGTTCTTTTGTTTTTTGGATAATTTGTTCTTCAGAGTAAAGAATTTTTTGAATATCTTGCTCAAGCATGCTGTCACCTTTTTTCTAATTTATCAATATACAGTTTAGCCAACATTATATCATGTTTACAAGCTTTTCTCAAATAAGTTTTATCACCGACTAATACAAAAATAATCTCTCCATCTTGTTCTCCTACAATAGCATTTTGCCGTTCAGCTATGCTTAGTTTATCATCTATAAAAAGTCGTCTTAGTTTTTTTGAGAAATTACCAAAAGAAAGACGGTCACCGGCTTGACGATGTCGTAGGATAATGGGTGACAAACTATATATGGGAATACTTTTTTGGTCTTTATGTGCCAAATCTTCTGTCGTGAATAAAAAATGATGGTTACGGTACCAGATAGCGTTCTCGTATTTTATCACTTTTTGATCGTTGAGAAACTCAGTCTCAGGAATGATTTTCGTGATATTGAATGATGACTGATTTATCAAAAGATAGTAGCCGTTTTTTAAGGGATAATTTCCTTGATTTGCTTTTTGAAGTAAGTGTAATAGTTGGTTAAATTGAGATTTTTTCAACTGTAAGTCTGGAAAGTTTTCCAAATAATCTTGTAATAAAAAATACTGCACCGAAGCAGTTTGTGCTCTAAACTCTGCTAAATGAGTGATCGTTATTTTTGTTGTCAACTCTGTAAACGCTTGAAAAAGTAGTTGATTTTCTATTGCTAATTGACTAAGGCTTTGTACAAGTTGCGGGTTTTCTTTCTCCAGTAAAGGTAAGTACTGATTTCTCACTCGGTTCCTAAAAACAGTTGTTTCTTCGTTTGAAGTATCTTCGAAATGAAAAATATTAGGCAAGTCATCTTTTGAAAAAGGTAAAAATGGTCGTATCAGTTGCCCATTTCCAAATGGTTGAACAGGTTTTATACCTGATAAGTGCCTTAACCTACTTCCTCTTATAAGTCGCATTAGAACTGTTTCTGCTTGATCATCTAGATGGTGTGCTGTCACTAGAGCAGAATATTGTTCATTTTGCATGATTTTTCGACAAAAATGATAACGCCAATCACGCGCAGCTTTTTCAGAAAAAGTTCCTTCAAAATGGGAAATGTAAATAGGAACACTATGATTGTTTGCCCACTGCCGTAAATAATCCTCTTCTATTTCCGACTCAAGTCTCTGCTTATGATTAATGTGAGCAATCCCAATACTGATTTGTAAATCTTCTTGAAATAAATGCAAAAAGTGCAGCAAATTCATTGAATCTACTCCACCAGATACAGCTATTAAAACACGCCGATGATTGTCGAAATAGGCTTGTTTTTTTATCTCGTTATAAATTTCTTGATATGTTGTCATTTTAAAATAGCATAAACATCATCTGCAATAGCTGTGATGTCATCATAGGTTGCTTTATCTGTAAAGATAGATAAGACAAAAGGAGTATCACCATAAATGATGGCAACATCATGCTTGTAATCATAGGCATCACCAATTTTGTGGGCCACAGGAACAGTAATATTTTTTGAAATGCGTTGTTGATCAAAGTCAGTATCGGAAAGATAAGAAATAATGTGTCCCTTTTGATAGTAAATAGCTTCCATCACATTAGCTGCTGCACGAGAAGATAAGAATCGTTTTTCCATATCCCAGTTACTTCCTGACAAGGCTTTTATTTCTGTTTGAAAAGCTTGGTCATACTGATGGCATAAATAATATCCTAAAATATTGGTGGCAACATTATCTGAATTTTGAGCAACAGCTTTCAATAAGGTGCTAACTTTATAGTCTTCTTTATCAGCTTTTTTACTAATTTTACCACTTCCAGATGGATCGTAATCCCCATAAAAATGATTCACATCATCGATATATCTGAGAAGTTTGTTTTCTGTCACTTTCTTTTCTTGAAGTTGTTTTTGAACACTATAAAGAGGGGCTAACTTTGCAATACTAGCTGCATACATTTCTTTATCTGCATTAATTCCAGCACTTGCCTGCGTATCAAGTTGTTTAACAAAGATAGAATAATTTGCATTATTGTATTTTTGTAACAGCATCTCTTGGACCTTTTGCATACGGTTATCAAAACGAGATAGATCCTCTTGTGATACCCAACCTTTCTGATCAATTAGGTAATAAATCCCATGTTCGGTTTGTGCCATTTGACTAGCATGAACTTTTTGGGCAAAGGTAAATGGAGATGGAATTGCCTTAGTGCCTGACACATAGGGTTCAGAGTAGAGAGTCACTTGTTTTTGTGTCCAAAAAAAGAGATCGGCGTCTACTTGACTCATAACTATATCCTCATAAACTACTTCGCGATTCGCTTCAAGGTAAGTACCATCTGCAAGTTCAAAAATTGGTTTTGCTTGTTCATTTATCACAAGAGACTTGATATCTAACTTATGATTAGGTCCTAGGGTTGTCGCTGGTAAAGTTAGCTCAGCGTCTTTATAAGTTTGTGTTTCTTGATAAAGGTTAGGATTAACAGGAAGCTGATTATAGTAGCTGGTTGATTGAACAATATCTTGACGCAATTGGTAAATAGTTGCTTTAGAAAATTGTCCTGTTTTTTCTGTGCTAATAACGGTCAAAGGAGTCAAGAAAAAGGTCATTAACATAGCTGCTAATAATTTTTTCATGTTGGCTCCTTTCTAATCTGTTTCTGTATATTGGTTGTCTTCTTTAAGACGTTGATTTTCTTTTTCCAATTCTGCTAATTTCTCATCAGAGTAAGCAAGAAATGTTTCTATTTTGGTAATAATATCATTCATCATTATTTCGGTAATAGCCCTGGCACGGGGTAAATAACTTCCCCTTCTCGTGATAGGTAATACTTAGCTCTAGCATACTTTTTAACAAAATCGTCATTTTTAAGTTGCTCAGCTAACTTTTTCTCACTCTTTGTATTCTTTTCCAATGCTTCATATTCTTTTTGTAATTTAATCACTTGCTGATTTTGTTTTTCAAAATCTACATAGCTTTTGACAAGATTATAAGTTGGCAAAATAAATAAAAACATCATACTTACAAGAATCCACCCCATAAAACGATTGCGTTTTTGAATTTCTTCTTCTTCGAACCGTTTTTTTAGGTTTTCCTCGTTAATATAGTGATTATTTAGTTGAACAATGCTAGGCTTCTTCATTAGCTTCTATCCTTGTTTCACTGATGATCTCATACATACTGAGAGCGTCTTCTTTTTTAGTGCTATCTTTCATCTCAAGTACTCTTACGGTTAAGAGTTTATTTCCAAATCGGATTTCAATGTGATCATTGAGTTTTAAATCAGTTGAACTTTTAGCAAGAACTCCATTAACTTTAATCCGTCCTTTATCAGCAACTTCTTTAGCAACAGGACGACGTTTAATAATACGTGATACTTTTAAAAATTTATCTAATCTCATTATTTACCCCACAATCTCTTCCATTCTATCATTTTTATTTCTTAAATGGTAGAAAAGACCATATTTTCTCATCGAATACTTTGTATCGCCAGCAAATCATTATAAAACTGATGACACCAACAGCTGATGACAGAACAATACTGATAAAACTACCTAATCTTCCCTCTATAGGAAGCATGACCTGACATGTCAACACGAAACCAATCATTAATGTTAATGTGAGCCAAAATTTACCATTTTTAGCACAATTCCAACTCATTGGTATTGTATAGGCATAACAAATAAACACCAATCCTAAAGGAATTACCGTGGACAGAGAACTTCCTAAAATTCCATAATGATAAGTTAATACAGGCGTTAATCCTAATTTGCAAGACAAGCCAACTAATAACATAATCAGGGAGTGGCGCACACGATTTTCAATAAAACATTTTTGATAAAAAAATTGAATCAAACTTATAAGATTAATCGTAATAATGTAGTAAGCTAGTGCCTCCCAGCCCTTATTATCTTCAAATAAAACACGATTCATAAGATGTAAAATACTTATAAAGCCAGCCGTTAACGTTACGTTAAAGTAAAAGATAAAAGCTAGAAAATCTTGACTTAGTTGATCATACATCTGCTGTTTTTGCTGATGGAGATGAGTTAATTTGGGCAAATAAATTGTGAAAAAAGCCGTTGAAAAAATCAATCCAAATTGAACAAGTGGCTGCCCTCTATCAAAAATACCCTTAGTAATTTCAGCTAATTGGTTGGAATACCCCGCAGAAACGAGACTATTTTTAATAAAAAGAGCATCCACTAATTGAAATAGCAATAAGTAGATGGAAAAGAGAATAAAGACCAAACTAGATAAACCTAGCTGATGATATGCTCTTAAAGGTAAGGAAAACTTTCTCACGTATGGTTTGATTGAAAAAGAACTCTTTTTTGCTAAATACCCTAGAGCAGTAAAGCTAGCAATCACATTTCCACTCGCAGCAACGTTAGCAGTTGTATAAATAGTCCAATCAAAAACGAGATAGCAAACAGCCGATGCCACAATAATGATTACCCTAATAATTTGCTCAAGCATTTGACTAATAGCAGTTGGTGTCATATTTAGATCTGCTTGTGCTAACCCTCGATAAAAAGAGATAAAAGGAGTCATTAATAGAGCAATACTCGTCAAAGAAATAGCTGTTCCTAATTTGGGTGCTCCCATCCATTCAGCAAGTTGCTGATGCCCCAGAAAAAGAATGAGGAAACATCCAAAACTCATCATAAACTGCAAAGTCATAAAAACCGTGAGTTGATCTTCATCTTTCTTTTGTGCCATACTGGCGATAAGATTAGGCAAAGCATTCAAGCTAAGGGCTGAAATAATGGCCAAAAAAGGATATATTTGCTGATAAGCGTAAAAACCTCTGTCTCCTACCAGATTTTGGTAAGGGATACGGTAGGTAGCAGCTAAAATTTTTGATACTAAGCCACTAACCACTATCAAAAGACTTGCTTGCTTAAGAGGTTGAGGCTGTTTTTCTGAATTTAATCTCACTAAGGCTTTCTCCAAATAACATCAATTCTTCTAAGATGGTATAGTCTTTTTGGTGGCGAACATCGAAGACAATATCGATTTTCCCCTGATGTTCACTAATTTTAGCTTTAAGATGGGTTTTCGATAAGGCTTCGAAATAATCCTGAGTTAAGAAATAAGTTAAAGAAGTGACTTCAAATCGAACAATGACCTGATTATTTTTGCGTTCAACTAATTCCGCAAAGGCGTTGTCCATATAATGTTTTAGCAGGCCTATTTCTAACAAATAGGCAACTTGATCAGGATACTCTCCAAAACGATCTATCAGCTCATCCTGCAAATTGAGATAATCTTCTCTTGATTGAATTTCTCGAATACGCTTGTAAATGTCAATTTTTTGACGCTCATCTGATATGTAATCATCTGGCAAATAGGCGTCAATCTGAAGATTGATTTCAGTATTGCCTTTTTGACGAACAGTCGTTTTTCCTTGCTTGCTAGCAATAGCCTGTTCCAATAACTGAGAATACATTTCAAAGCCGACCGAATCAATAAAGCCACTCTGAGAAGCCCCTAAAATATTACCTGCTCCTCGTATAGATAAATCTCGCATAGCAATCTTGAAGCCTGAACCTAATTCAGTAAAGCCTTTAATAGCCTCTAAACGCTTTTCAGAAACCTCTGTTAGGACCTTATCAGGACGATACATCAGGTAAGCATAAGCAATACGATTACTTCTTCCGACGCGCCCCCTCAGTTGATACAATGTTGACAATCCCATATGGTCAGCATTCTCCACAAACAGAGTGTTTACATTAGAAATATCAACCCCTGTTTCAATAATTGTTGTAGCCACAAGGACATCATAATCACCGTTGATAAAATCAATCAAGGTATTTTCAAGTTGAATTTCACTCATTTGCCCATGGACAAACCCAATAGAAGCTTCTGGAACTAATTCTTGTAGTTCTGACACCTTCTTGTCGATGGTGTCAACTTTGTTGTAAACATAAAAAACTTGTCCTCCACGATCCATTTCTCGGATAATAGCTTCCCTTACTAGACCAGGATTGTTTTCTAATACATAAGTTTGAACAGGATATCTGTTGGTCGGCGGAGTCTCAATAACCGATAAATCTCGGATACCTAACATAGACATGTGTAAGGTTCTAGGAATCGGAGTGGCTGTTAAGGTTAAGACGTCAACCTTAGTTTTTAATTCCTTTAAAGTTTCTTTATGCTTGACACCGAACCGTTGCTCTTCATCAATCACAATTAACCCTAAATCAGAAAAGACCACATCTTTTGATAGGAGTCGATGGGTTCCAATAATAATGTCAATTTGTCCTTTCCGGACACGTTCTAGTGTTTGAGCTTGCTCTTTTTTACTACGGAAGCGACTTAGAACGTCCACCTCAACAGGGTAATTTTCAAAGCGAGCCTTAAAGTTTTCATAATGCTGTTGAGCTAAGACTGTAGTTGGAACGAGGACAGCTACTTGTTTGTGGTCATTCACCGCTTTAAAGGCTGCCCTCATAGCTACTTCTGTCTTACCAAATCCTACATCACCTACTAAAAGACGATCCATCGGTTGCATACTTTCCATATCAGCTTTAATTTCGTTGATAGATCTCATTTGATCCTCTGTTTCCACAAAAGCAAAATCATCATCAAAAGACCGTTGTAAGTCATCATCTGGTGAAAACTGAAAACCTTTTTGCTGACTTCTTTCTGCGTATAATGCTAAAAGATCATCAGCGATATCCTCTACTTGTTTTGCAACTTTTTGCTTTGTCTTTTGGAAACGACCGTCATTCAGTTTGTTGACTTTGGGCTCTTTTCCATCAGCAGAAACGTATTTTGACAAGCTACTAATTTGATCAACTGGAAGAGAAATACGGTCTGAATTTTGATATTGAATGGTTACATAATCTCGATGAATTCCTTGAATCTGAATCGTTTCAATCCCAAGGAAGCGACCGATACCATGGACATTATGAACCACATAATCACCTGCTGCTAGCTCATTGTAATCTTTCAAGCGCTCAGCATTACTAATATTAGTTCGTCTGGCGCGTCGTTTGATTTTTTTATGATAAATTTCATGCTCTGTGATCAACGCTAACTTGTCATCAGCAAAATAAAAACCACTGGAGATTTCTCCAATTACAATTTGTGATTCACGTGAAACAATTTGATTAGCACTCACTAAAGGAAGATGAAATTGGTAATCTTGAAAAGATTTTTCTAGTCGTTCGTAAGCATGCTGAGACTCTACCTGCACAATAACGGTTGTTTGATTTTTTTGATACCGTTTAATCTCATCAATCAATAAAGGAAATTGATTAAAAAATTCCTGCATTGCATATTGAGTTAGCTGATGCATTTGATCAAATTTGATATTTCCAAGTCCCTTATGAAAATTTGAAAAGAAGGTTGCTGGCGTATAATGACGAAACTCACGATAATTATCTGCAAAGTAGTTAAGATTAGAAAGAGCCTCCCCTTGCTGTAAGTCTTCTGTCAAGAGATTAGCAATCTCTAAATCGAATCTTGCATTTTTATCTACTATTTTTTGAAAATCATCAAAAAATAGTGGTGTCCCTTTGGGAATATAATCTAATAATGACCACTCTTTTTCATAAAATAACGATTGAAATTTACGGATATCCTTATGTTTAAAACCATCTTTTGAAACAGACAGGAGATCTTCCAAATAGGCTTTTTTATCATCTTGTGCTATTTGTAGCGCTTTTTCTAATTGCTGACTGCCACGTTGAAAATCACTCGTTTCAAAAATAAGATCACTAGCCGGATGAATCAAAAGTTCTTCTAATTGTTCAAAGGACTTTTGAGTTTCTGGATGAAAGTGCCTAATTCCATCAATATCATCCCCAAAAAACTCCAAACGATAAGGTAATTCTTGTGTCATCTCATAGATATCTAAAATATCCCCTCGACGGCTAAATTCTCCCGGACTAATGACTTGTGAAACCTTCTGATAGCCAATTGTCATCAATTGTTTGGTAAGAGCATCACTGTCATAATCTTCTCCTACTTTTAACTTAATGTGACTCTTGGCAAAAACGTCAGGATTGGGAAGTAAGGTCCTTAAACCTGATAGACTGACAATCAGAATTCCTCGTGCTTTAGGATTTATTAAAAATTGCAATGCCTCTATCCTTGATAAAGCTTTATCCATCGAAGCAAAGATAAATTCTGCTGCTGCCACATCGTCTGCAAAAAATTGATAGACTAATTCTTCTCCAAGTAGGCTTGATAAATCGCTGGCTAATTTTTCCACTTCATTTTGAGTTGATGTCATCACAACTATTTTTTCTTGGGAGTCCAAAAAAGCAGAAGCCATTGCTAATGCTTTACTTGACCCAGATAATCCCATAACTAGCTGCCTGTCTAAGGACGCTAATCCGGAGTGCCAGGCCTGGATTTTCTTATTCTGACTAAATAATTCTAAAATATTCATGATTACCCATTAAATTTCTGCATTGTTTTTTCAAAGTTATTTTCTTGTAAATAGAAGTTTACAGCATTGACAACTTTGTCAAGAGTTAACGCAATGACAATATTATCTTCTGTACTGAAATGTCCCATAACATGGTTAATCACTGTCATCCCTTTTAATGGTCGTCCAATACCAACTTTAATTCGGTCAAACTCCTGCGTCCCAAGATGAGCAATAATTGATTTAATGCCATTGTGTCCACCAGCCGAACCTTTAGCACGTAAACGCAATTTTCCAACTTCCATATCCAAGTCGTCATAGATAACAATCAAATCTTCTATGGCAATATTATAATAAGTTAATAACGCCTTTACGGCAACACCACTATTATTCATAAAGGTTGTTGGCTTCACAAAATAAATTTTTTCATGATTAATAAATGCACTGCCTATTTGTGCTTTAAAATTTTTGTCTTCTGTAAAGGTGACGTCAAGTTCATTGACAATTTTGTCAACTGCCATAAATCCAATATTATGCTTTGTTTTTTCGTATTTTGAGCCTGGATTTCCCAGACCAACAATCATTTTAACCATCTTTTCTCTTTCCTAAAATGCCAAAAGGGCTGGAATGTTATTCCAACCTTCTGACATTATCTTATTATTTTTAAACGTTAAATCGAAACTCCATGATATCACCATCTTGGACGATGTACTCTTTTCCTTCTTCACGCAAGCGCCCAGCTTCTTTGACAGCTTTTTCTGAACCGTAGGTCATTAAATCGTCATAAGACATGGTTACTGCACGGATAAATCCTCTTTCGAAGTCAGAATGAATAATACCAGCAGCCTGCGGCGCTTTAATACCACGTTTAAATGTCCACGCCCTAACTTCTTTTTCACCTGCTGTAAAATAGGTGCCTAGCCCAAGTAAGTGGTAGGCAGCACGTGTTAATTTATCAACACCAGACTCTGTCAAACCAATAGCTTCTAAGAATTCTGCTTTATCTTCATCCTCAAGCTCTGAAATTTCTTCCTCTGCACGCGCTGAAATCACCACTACTTCTGCATTTTCAGTAGCTGCAAACTCACGAATTTGTTTCACATAGTCAATATCATCTGGATCAGCAACTTTATCTTCATCAACATTCGCCACATAAAGAACAGGTTTTGTTGTCAATAAGAATAACTGTTTGACAACACGTTGCTCTTCTTCAGTAAACTCAATTGTCCGAGCAGATTTACCATCTTCTAAGACAGGTTTGATTTTTTCAAGAACGGCAAATTCTGCCACGGAATCCTTATCTTTTTGGGTACGAGCCATTTTTTCCACACGCGCATAACGCTTATTAATAGACTCTAAATCAGCCAAAATCAATTCAAGGTTGATAGTATCAATATCAGCCATTGGATCCACGAAAGCATCCTCACGACCTTGTTCACGCATAACATTTTCATCATCAAAAGCACGAACGACATGTACGATAGCATCTACTTCACGGATATTGGCCAAGAATTTATTACCTAAACCTTCTCCTTTAGAAGCTCCTTTAACAATACCCGCAATATCAGTAAACTCAAAGGTTGTTGGAACGGTTTTTTTAGGCGTAATCAACTCTGTCAATTTTTGCAGACGTTCATCTGGTACCTCTACCATCCCAACATTAGGATCAATCGTTGCAAAAGGATAGTTAGCAGCTTCTGCCCCTGCTTTTGTAATTGCATTAAATAAAGTTGATTTACCAACATTAGGTAAGCCCACAATACCTGCTGTTAAAGCCATTTTAATAAGTCTCCATTCAAAATTTCAATCACAACTATTATAACAGAAAATAAACGAAAAAAGCGGTATGATGATAAGAAAATTTCAGGTTCGCTTAGCATCATATCACTCTTCAACTTTTCTTTAAATTAACCAATTAGAAACAAAAGGTATCCCTAAAACTTCTAAGATAGTTAATATAGCTAAAATAATTAGTAGAGACAGAATAATATTTCGAAAAATAAACCAATAGAGCTTATTGTATTTTTGTAGATCAAGCGGTTTGTTTTCATAAATGCGTTCAACTTTAACTTCATGTGGTTTAGCTAAAACAAGTTCATCTAAGCTCACATCAAAAATTTCAGTTAACCTGACCAAATTATCCAAATCTGGTGTTGTATCTCCATTTTCCCATTTTGATATGGCTTGCCGAGAAATAAATAACTGTTCTGCCAGAGCATCTTGAGATAATTGATGTTTCACTCGTAATTGCTTTAATTGTTCTGCAACTTTTGTCATTTTCTATGATCACCTTTCTTCTTTCGATAACATTAGAATACCTGATTTTCCAAAGGCATACTAGCAATTATTTAGGCAAGTATTGGTTGCAAGATGTATAAGAAAGCCTACTAAATCAATATTTCTAAAGTTGCAGAACTTTTTTTAGTTTTCGGTCAAAGTCGTAACGGCTCATCATAATGATATGCTGACAGTTAGTGCATTGAATTTTAATATCAGCTCCTACTCTAAGCACTTTCCATTGATTAGCCTTTTTACCAGTCTCTTTAATCACACAGGCGTGCGGTTTTTTCATTTCAACAAGTGATCCAATTTGATACATCTTTTTTCCTCACTCTTATTATCTTTATCATTTATGATAACAAAAAAAGCTCCTAAAAGGGAGCCTTTTCTTTTTAGTTGGTACGGACTGGTGTGATTAACTGGATAAAGCTTTCTTCATCATCACCTGGTGTCAAGGTAAATGGTCGTACTGGTGACAAGAAATGAATTTTAACCGTTTCACTTTTGATAGCCTTGAGAGATTCAATAAGGTAAGTTGGGTTGAAACTAATAGTTAAATCACTACCAGATTGACTAACAATATCCAAATCTTCGTTTACTTTACCAACTTCCGGTGAGTTAACATGAGCTGAAATATGATTTTGAGCAATTTCAAGTTTAACGGTACCATTTTGAGTAGCGTTCGAAATCAAGAAAGCACGTTCCATAGCGTGGCGAAGAGATTGGGTATTGAAAACAACCTCTGTCTCAAATTGTGTCATTAACAAACGGTCTGTATCGGGATAATTCCCTTCCAAGAGACGTGTATAGAAAGAAATATGTTCACTTCTGAACAAGATTTGGCTTGGTGAGAAAAATACCTCAACAGTCTCAATATCATCTGTAAATACTGCTGAAAATTCTCTTAAAGATTTACTTGGAATAACCACATCAAAATCTGCTGAAGTATTATCCAAAGTGATTAAACGTTGGCTCATACGATGAGAGTCAGTTGCTACGGCTTTAAAATCTTTATGGTTACTTAATACAATATGAACTCCTGTTAAGATAGGACGACTTTCTTGTAAACTGGCTGCAAAAGCTGTTTCAGCAATAATAGACTTTAATAATTTTGTTTTTAAGATCAAAGGATTTTCTGTTGATACTTCTTGTAACCGAGGGTATTGATCAACATCTTTTCCTTTTAAGGTAATTTCTGATTTACCACTGGTTAAAACAACTTGATGTTGTTCAATTTCTTTAAAATCCAAACTAACATCTGGCAAACTAGAAATAATATTGATAAAGAAATTTGCTTCCAGAAGAATAGACCCTGGAGATGTGATTAATAGTCCAGCATTTTCATTGCTTACAGGAATGGTATTTTCAATGGAAATTTGTCCATTTGAACCTGTTAAAGTGATATCAGATGAACTAACGTCAATCTTAATGGTAGAAAGAACAGGAATGGCATTTTTACTGCTAATAGCACGTTTAGTGGCATTTAAAGCTTGAATGAAAAGGGTACGATTTATGGAAAATTGAATCATGAGGACTCCTTTATTGATAAGTATAATAATTAGTAGTAGTAGTAGGTCTTGTGTATGACGTGGATAAGTCTGATTTATCTAGTAGGGATAAGGAAAGAAGACTGTTCACAACTTGTGGATAACTCGTCACTAAAAATAGAACTTGTCCACAAGCTACTTAATTTTATTTTTGATGGTTTCAATTTCAATACGAAGGCTTTCATCCTGGCTAATCATATTTTTGATTTTATTGTAGGCATGAAGTACAGTGGAATGATCCCTACCACCAAATTCCTTACCAATTTTTGGAAGGCTATTGTCTGTCATTTCACGTGCTAAAAACATAGCGACTTGTCTTGCTAACACAATATCTTGCGTACGTTTAGTTGCCTTAATTTCTTTGACAGTGACGTCATAGAATTTTCCAACCTGCGTTTGAATTTCTTCAATTGGAATGACCGTCATTTTAGGTCCATCTTGTTTTCTGGCACGAATAGCTTCTGCAGCAACGTCAACCGTAATGGTATCAATTTGCTTAAAATTAGCAACCAAACTAATGTCTTTTAAGGCGCCTTCCAAATCTCTCACATTGGAATCGAATTGGCCAGCTAGATATTCAATAGTATCTTGAGGGAAAATAAAATTATATTCCTGAATTTTATTCGTTAAGATAGCTACTCGAGTTTCAAAATCTGGAGGCGTAATATTAACGGTTAAGCCCCATTTGAAACGGGTTACCAATCGATCTTCTAAATCATTAAGGTGATCTGGTGTGCGGTCACTGGTTAGAACGATTTGTTTATTATTGTTATGAAGAGCATTAAAAGTATTAAAGAACTCTTCTTGTGTTCCAGATAATGTTTTCTTCGCCAGCGATTGGATATCATCAATAAGCAGTAAATCGAGATTACGGAACTTTTCTTTTAATTCGTCCATAGTGTCTAAACGAATATGAATCACAAATTCATTAATGAAATTTTCAGCGGTGATGTACTTTATACGGGCATTGGGATTTTCTAATAGCACAGAGTTTCCAATGGCATTTAACAAATGGGTTTTTCCTAGTCCAGGCCCTCCCCAGATAAACAAAGGGTTATAGGTTGTTCCTGGTGTATTAGCTACTGCTATAGAAGCAGCTACAGCCCAACGATTTTCATCACCCTGAATAAAGTTTTCAAAACTATATTTGGGATTTAGGTCTGAGGTAACAGCAGGTAAAGGAGTTATTACTTGCTGATTGTAGTTTTGGCTATTTGGGATTTGATTTTGGTCAATTATCAGATCTTCTTCAAAAACATAGTCAACGGCAATTTGAGCATTATAAACTTCAAAACCAGCTGTCAGAATAACATCTTTAAGGTTCTTTTCCCAAAAGAGTTCTTTCATTTGATCTAAGTAAATCGTTGCCACATGATTCTCAACTTTTAATAAGCGTGCATCATGCACAAAAAATTCATACGTTGCCTGTTTTAATTGGCTCTGAGCTAATTCCAAGACCCGATTCCAAAAAATTTGTTCATTTTCAGTCATACTAGGTTCCTTCTTGTGGATAATTCTAGGACTATTTTAACACAAATCCAGTCAGTTTTCCACAAAACCTGAAAGAATAGTTATAGTTACCCACAAGTTGTGGAAAGGTAATTCACACTGTTAACTAAAGTTTTCCACAGCCTGTGGAAATAATAAAAACCTTTGACAATAAAGAGAAGAGGCTTCTAATAGACTGTGGAAAAGTAGAAATAAAAAAACAGACTATCAACAAGCTAAAGCAACTTGTTGATAATTCTGTTTAATTCCTCTTGATTAGCAAATGGTAACAGCAATTGACCACTCTGAGTTGATTTCAATTTGATTTTGGCTGGTAGCCCTAGAGATTGGGCTAGCTGATCTTCTAAAGAAGTGATAAAAATATTTTTATTTTTTGGGGTAGGGGTGGTTTTGAGTTTTGGAGTTACCATATGCTCAATTTGTCGTACACTTAACCCTTCATTTTTGATTCTATTAGCGTAAACTAACTGTTCCTTTTCGTCGGTTAGTGTGAGAAGAGCACGCGCGTGTCCTGCACTAATGTCTCCTTCTTCTACTGCTTTACTAATTGTTTGCGGAAGTTGCAGTAGGCGTAAAGTATTGCTAATATAAGGTCTTGATTTTCCCATATATTTAGCAATCTCTTCATGCGTCATTTGATTTTTTTCAATCAGTAGCTGATAAGCTTTTGCTTCTTCAATGGGATTTAAATCAGCCCGTTGTAAATTTTCTACGATAGCTTGTTGCATACTTTCCAGAGAGGACATGTTTTTGACAATAGCAGGTACCTTTGTTAGCCCAGCCATTTTAGAAGCCTTAAAGCGTCGTTCTCCTGCAACTAATTCATAACCAAAGATGTCAGATTTTCGAACAATAATAGGTTGAATAAGTCCATTTGCCTTGATTGAATTAGCCAAATCTTCTAGTTCCTTTTGATTAAACAGCAGCCTTGGTTGATAGGGATTGGCTACGATATCTTCAATTGGAATAGATTTCAATAGTTCAGTCATAAAATCCTTTCAATGAATGGTAGCTAGTTTTTTTATGCCAATGTAAAACAGCCCTAAGGACTGCTTTACTTGGTTTCATAACATCTAGCAATGACATTTTCCATAAATAATCTAGTTACTGCTTTTTGGTCAAATCCTGGGTTGTTTTAGTTAAGGTAATATCTGCTTTTTTCTTGGTTGTCCCTCTATAAAAGGTTACCTTGATGGTATCGTTAATGTCATGGCCGTATAGGTTGCTTTGAAGATCACTGATTGAGTTGACGGCTTTACCATCAATTTCAGTAATAACGTCGTACTGGCCAAGTTTACCACTAGCTGGCATTCCATCTTGAACAGAAGCGACCACAATACCACCCGTCACCCCAGTAGGGATATTAATTTGACTGAGAGCATTCGTTGATAAATCATTTAGATTAACCATAGAGATTCCAAGGGCAGGTCTGATAACCTCACCATTGGTTTCTAATTGCTTAATGATTTTAATGACATCACTGGATGGAATAGCAAAACCGATACCTTCAACCGCTCCACTATTGCCGTTGCTTCCTGTTGGGGTAGAAGAAATTTTACTTGAATTGATACCAATAACCTGTCCTTCAATATTGATGAGCGGACCACCAGAATTTCCGGGATTGATCGCAGCATCAGTTTGAATGGCATTTGTTGAAACAGTTTCCCCATCTTCATTTTTTAAGGTGACGGTACGACTGAGACTAGAAACAATCCCTTCTGTAACAGAATTGGCATACTGAGTTCCTAATGGGCTACCAATTGCGATAGCAACTTCTCCGACATTCAGTTTAGTAGAATCTGCAAATTCAGCAACTGTCTTAATTTTATCTGAGGCAATTTTAACAACCGCTAAGTCAGAGTAAGTATCAGCTCCAACTAACTCCCCTACGACTTTGGTACCGTCTGCCATAAGAATTTCAATTCGCTTTGCGCCGTCAATGACGTGATTATTAGTAACAACATATGCAGAATCACCGTCTTTTCGATAAATAACACCAGAACCTTCACTAAAAATTGCTAAGTCGGCATCTTTATTTTCTCTTGTTTGATTTTCTCCAAAGAGTTTTGTGTAGGGATTTGAAAGAGATGAAGAAGGATCTGCTTGATAGTTAATCACTGATACTACTGCATTTTGAACGACTTTAACCGCTTTTGTTGTGTCAGTAGTATTATTAAAAACCATCTTACTCGTCGTCGCACTACCAGTATGTGAGGTAGAGGAAGACTGTTGAGTAGCATTAAAAGTGAAAATTGCTAACAATCCTCCAAAAAATCCAATGAGTAAAATGCCTAAGGATTTTAAGATATGTTTCATAGATGGCATGACCTTACCTCCGAATAATTTTCTCATAGCTTATAAAACTTTGCTTAATTATACCTTAAAAAAAGGAAAAAGAAAAGTAATCCACAACTTGTGGAAAACTTTTAAATAAGGGTATTAAAAGCCTATAATACAGGCTTTTTAAAAGATAAAAAAGTCATAAACATGTGGATAAACTGTGTAAAAAGGTTTTTCTATGATACAATAAAGTTATGAAAGTAAAACTTATATGTGTTGGAAAACTAAAAGAAAAATACCTTAAAGATGGCATTTCAGAATATCAAAAAAGACTCTCTCGTTTTTGTCAATTTGAGGTCATTGAATTAGCTGATGAAAAAACACCTGATAAAGCTAGTGATGCTGAGAACCAAATGATTATGGCAAAGGAAGCTCAGCGGATTGAAAAGAAAATTGGACAGCGTGATTTTGTAGTCGTATTAGCTATTGAAGGAAAACAATTTCCTTCCGAAACATTTAGTCAACTCATCTCAGAAACGACTGTTAAAGGATACTCAGATATTACGTTTATTATTGGAGGAAGTCTTGGACTTGATCCTAGAATTAAAAAAAGAGCCAATGTCTTAATGAGTTTTGGATTATTAACCTTACCCCATCAACTCATGCGTCTGGTTTTGATTGAGCAAATCTATCGCGCTTTTATGATAGCTCAGGGCAGCCCATATCACAAATAACTAAAGTTTCATGTGAAACTTTAGAAGATATTCTCTTAAAGATAACGAAATAAAGAAAAAAGCACTGCTGAGCAGTGCTTAGTTTTTTGATCCCAGCAGGATTCGAACCTGCGACCGTTCGCTTAGAAGGCGAATGCTCTATCCAGCTGAGCTATGAGACCTTAACTTCCTTATTTTAACAAAAATCAGCTAAGACTGTCAATGCTAATTTTGAGGAGGCTACTAAGTCTGATTATTTTTTTCTAATAAACTAAGAATAGAAAAGGTTCCTGAAAAAAATTATATTTTTTTTGAAAAAAGTGTAGACAAATAAAATCAATCTGGTATAATAATAAGAGTGTTAAGGAGAACTTCTCCAAAACTTCTGGTCCGTTGGTCAAGGGGTTAAGACACCGCCTTTTCACGGCGGTAACACGGGTTCGAATCCCGTACGGACTATCAGAATTGTCATTGAGGCAATTTTTTTCTTTTTCCGGCATAGCTCAGTTGGTAGTAGCGCATGACTGTTAATCATGATGTCGTAGGTTCGAGTCCTACTGCCGGAGTGATAAGATATTTCCTAAGATTATCTTAGGATTTTTTTATTTAACTAAGAAAAGAAACTAAAAGCCTATTTCAACTATTTCTCTGATGAGTATTGTATTGCTTCTGAACGTGACTTATGACGAATTAAAAGAAAGTGATAGACATCAAAAAAGCTGTTCGTTATTGAACAGCTTTTTAATGTGTTAAGAGTAAGTATAAAACTAGCTGGATTATTCCCCATTAAGGATAGTGAACCTTTTCGTTTGTCACCTGTCTTTTCTTTTTCTGACTTGATAGTAGACTAGGAAAAGATACGAGATTATTCCGAAAAGAGACAGCATCAAGCCTAGTTTAAATCCGTTTGGAATAAAGGTAAGAATGACTTGACCTTTTCCTTTAGGAATAGAAGCGGTTAGGAATCCTCCTTGAGCTTTTGTAATAGGAATAGGCTTACCATTTTTTGTAGCTGACCATCCTTTGTCATAAGGAATTGTAAAGATGAGAGAGCCATCTTCCTTAGCATTGTAATTAGTAATAACGTTATTGTTATTGGTATAAACGTGGACTTCTTTTTGATTGATAGTGGTGATAGCTTTAAGGTAGGAATCGATAGATAGACTATAAAAGTGAGGAGTTGTAAAACTGATTTGTTTATTTTTTGGAAAAATAAAGGAAAGATTTGCTTCTTTAGCATGTTCAAAATAACCTAAGTCAAAGAAGGAATAGGCATTATCTGTAGTGTAGGTGAATGAGTTACCATCGATACTAACACGAACTTCTTTGGCATTGGGATTTGAAAAAATAATATTTGGCATGCTTACATAGAGCTGACTACGTTCAGGAATAGTTACCTGATAAGTAATGACGGTAGATTGTTGCAAGGACTTGCTCTGTCCTGATACTTGCTGATTGAATTGTTTGGCACCTGAAATCAGCTGAGAGGGTTGAAGATGAAAGTAAGTTAGGGATTGCCCACTTAATTGATTTAATAGCTTAGTTTGATTGTCAAGTGTATTGACACTTATGTTGACATCTTTGTAAATTCCCTTTGTTAATATTGCTAAAGGACTACTATGATGATTTTGATATAAAGTCATGGAACCGCTTGAAGTAACCTTTGTAAACCCAAATTTATCCAAAGAATTTTCACTAAGGTTATACTTGATACCAAGTAAACTATCCATAATGAGAGTATTATTTTGGTACCTCAAGTTCAAATTAGTCCCTTTTGACTGGAAACCTAAACGATCAAGTAAGGAACTAGATAGACGATTTCGAACAGATGAAAATTGAGAAATGCCATGATAATTGTATTTCATGCTATCATTTCCTGTTTGAGGGGATAACCTTTCCATTCTAAAAAAAGGTTGACGTTTGGTTGACAGATTGTTAACAATGCTGTCAATATCTTTTAATTGATTCTGGTAACCTTGTCTAGTAGGAAATACCCACTCGTTATTTATACCTTGGGTTTGGTAATACGTATTTAAGCTAACTTCTAGAATGGTAAAAAATAGTGTAAAGCTAAGTAAAAAACCTACAGGAATTTGGCGAGACTGAAAAGCAAGTAGGCATATGGTATAGGCTACTAGAAAAGCTAAACTAAGTAAAAAGAAACTTGGTGTCAAAAAATCATATCGGTGTGCTGTCAGGTAGGATGTCGCTAGTATTAAGACTAGAAACATAAAAGCAATACTTATTTTTATTTTTGAAAATTCTATTTGCCTGGTTAAGGCCTCACATGCTAACAAAAGAAGCGTTACTGGGAAGGTCCAAGCATAACGATGTAAGAACATATTAGGTGCGTGCATGCCTTGCCAAAAGAGATCTAGTGGTTGTAAATAAAAGCTTGACACAATAGTGACTAAGAGTGTTGCATAGGCTGATTTGATTTTTAGAGGAACACTTGACAAGGTAAAGAAAATCACTGCAAGTAACAAAGGAAACAAGCCGACATAAATCATAGGAAGAGCATTGAACTTAGTCGTGTCATAAGCTCCTAATGAGAGTTTTGCAGGGAGGTCGAAATACCAAGCATTGGTAGTTATGAGTTGTTTTACAGGGGAGAACGTTTCTCCATAACTTGATAAATCCAAATAGGTAGGAAGTAGCATAACAGCACTTGTTAAGGCTGCCATGATTGACACTGTTGTAAACCTTAAAAAAGCAACTAAACCTTTTTTGAAACTATTGAGTTTCAAAAGACAAACAAAGGCATATAAGGAGGAGAAAATAGCAACCATATAGCCAAAGTAGTAATTTTGAATAAAGAGTAGACTCACACAAACGTAATATAAACCTGTTTTCTTTTTTAGGATGATTTGATTTAGTCCTAATAAAATCAAGGGTAAAAGAATGAAAACGTCCAACCAAGAATTGAGTTCAAGTTGACTAGTCAAAAAACTCATTAAACTATAAGAAAGTGATAGTGATACGATCAGATAAGCCTTAATATTTGGATAGAGTTTATGAAACGCATAGCAGGCAGTTAGTCCCATAAATCCAAATTTTAATACAGTAAGGAGATAGATGGCATCAGGCATAGATGCTAAATCAAAAAAGAAATACAAGGGAGAAAAGAAACTCCCTAAGTAATAGCTTATGAGAGCGTAAAAATTCAAACCTAGTCCACTGGTAAATGTATAAAAGAGACTATCAGATCCGTGAAGGATATTACGAAGGTTTTGAGCAAAAATAACATATTGATGAAAGGCATCACTTGCTAGAATAGTTCTTTCTCCTTGATAAGAAATTCCCATTGAAAGAAGAACAGTAAACATAATGCTAATTGGTAAAAGAAAACTAGCAAGTCCAGCAATTGCCCATTTATGACGATGTTTCATAAGCTGACCAATCTTTCATTAATAACATTTTAAAAAAAGTGGCTAGGAAGAAGTCTTCTTAGCCACCTCATTTATCATAAGGTTTTATTTCCAAAGTTCAGCAACTCGGGCTTGAACATCAGGATTGTCAAGGAATTCGTCATAGGTTTCATCAATACGGTCAATAACACCATTTTTTGAAATCACAACGATATGGTTAGCAATGGTCTGAATAAATTCATGGTCATGACTGGCAAAAATAACAGATTCTTTGAAGTCTTTGATACCATCATTAAGGCTTGAAATAGATTCCAAATCTAAGTGATTAGTTGGGTCATCAAGAATAAGAACGTTTGATTTCAATAGCATCAACTTAGAAAGCATGACACGCACTTTTTCGCCACCGGAAAGAACGTTAACAGATTTTTTAACTTCGTCTCCAGAGAAAAGCATACGTCCTAGGAAACCACGTAAAAAGGTATCATCATCTTCACCTTTTGAGGCGAATTGTCGTAACCATTCAAGGATGGAATCATCTGTTGCAAAATCTTTTGAATTGTCTTTTGGCAAGTAAGAACGACTTGTTGTCACTCCCCATTTAATGGTTCCTTCGTAGTCAATATCATCTGCTAAAGCACGCATAAGAGCAGTTGTCTGAATATCGTTTTGACCAATAATAGCAGCTTTGTCACCTGGACGTAAAATGAAACTGATATTATCAATGATTTTCTCTCCATCAATCGTTACAGAAAGATTTTCAACAGTGAGAAAGTCATTCCCCATTTCGCGCTCTGCTTTAAAATTAATAAATGGGTATTTACGGCTTGAGGGAACAATTTCTTCTAATTCAATCTTATCAAGCATTTTTTTACGAGAGGTTGCTTGTTTTGATTTAGAGGCGTTAGCTGAGAAACGGGCAACGAATTCTTGTAATTCTTTGATTTTCTCTTCTGCTTTAGCATTGCGGTCAGCTTGTAAACGAGCTGCCAGTTCAGAAGATTGTTTCCAGAAATCGTAGTTACCCACAAAGAGTTTGATTTTACCAAAGTCAAGGTCGGCCATGTGAGTACATACTTTATTCAAGAAGTGACGGTCATGGGAAACAACGATGACTGTATTTTCAAAATCAATCAAGAAGTCTTCCAACCATGAAATAGATTGAATATCAAGACCATTGGTTGGTTCGTCAAGTAATAGAACGTCAGGCTTACCAAAGAGCGCTTTAGCAAGAAGGACTTTCACCTTATCTCCATTAGCCAGTTCACTCATATTTTGGTAGTGAAGGTCTTCTGGAATATTTAGATTTTGGAGAAGTTGAGAAGCTTCACTTTCTGCCTCCCAGCCACCTAACTCAGCAAAGATACCTTCCAGCTCAGCGGCACGAACCCCGTCTTCTTCTGAAAAGTCAGCTTTCATGTAAATAGCATCTTTTTCTTTCATGATATTGTAGAGTTGTTCATTTCCCATGATAACAACATCAATAGCACGCTCTTCTTCATAGTCAAAGTGATTTTGTCGAAGAACAGAAAGGCGTTCGTCAGGACCTAAAGAGATATGACCAGTACTTGGTTCAATATCTCCGGCAAGGATTTTAAGGAAAGTTGATTTTCCGGCACCATTGGCACCGATTAAGCCGTAAGTATTACCGGCTGTGAATTTGATGTTTACATCATCAAAAAGTTTTCGATCACTAAAGCGTAGTGATACATCAGAAACTGTAAGCAATTTGTCACCTCATCTTATTTATCTAACCTTCATTGTACCTAAAAAAGCCCCATTTTTCAATCAGAAAGGGGCTACTCGCACGCCGTACGCATGAAAACTTTCTCTTCATCCTTTTGTGCCCGGACATCAATTTTGAAAAGATTCCTTTTTAAATCAATCATCTGCTTAGCCTCTTTCTCCAAATAATTGGACTAAATAATCTTTC
>NZ_JBWKAI010000027.1:0-30099 GCF_056500955.1 Streptococcus sp. F2 | reverse complement strand
TTGAAAGATTATTTAGCCCAATTATTTGGAGAAAGAGGCTAAGCAGATGATTGATTTAAAAAGGAATCTTTTCAAAATTGATGTCCGGGCACAAAAGGATGAAGAGAAAGTTTTCATGCGTACGGCGTGAAATTTTTCCTTAATGATATTGACATCTTTTCAAAGACGTACTATAATAAAAATAAAGAAAGCGCTTGCGCTGATTATTGCATAACCCTTATCATGGAGACGAGGGTAAGTTTTTACCATTATAGTTTAACGATAAACCTAATTGACTGCCACCGCTTATTGGACGATAAGGTTTTGAGAAAGAATTTAGTAGCTTTTTGGGAAGTATTTCTTCGAAGGGGGAAAACTATTTTTGGAGGCTAAAACTATGCACTAAGTTTAACGATAAACCTAGCTGCAATTTGATTTTCTTATCTCAAAAGGTAGCCAACAACTGTGTTTTACTCTCTTTTTACCTAAATAAGAGAGGTGATAACTTTCTGTTACAAGTTTCATCTTGCCAAATCGTTTCATTTGGTTTAACGATAAACTAATTGTAAATGCTATCTGTAATGGTTAGCCGGTGTTAGGTTCCTCACAACAGTCGTTACCGGTGAGTTGTGATAGGACGTAGATTTATTAGAATGGAGAACAAATGACCCTCTTTTCTTCTGTTAGTAAGGGTGACCTTGCGACATATCGTAAGCAATTTAAAAAGAGCTTACCACTTTATTTGCTGTTATTGCCCTCTTTGGTATTGCTTCTTGTTTTTTCTTATTACCCCATGTATGGACTAGTGATTGCCTTTAAGGATTATTCTCCTTCCTTAGGTTTTTCGGGAAGTCCTTGGGTAGGCTTTAAACATTTTTCGCAATTTTTCCATTCCTATCAATTTGGCTTAACGATTAAAAACACTCTAGCCATCAGCTTGTATAGTATTTTTATTGGTTTTCCTCTGCCGATAGCGATTGCCTTATTGTCTAACCAACTACGCAGTGAAAAATTTAAGAAAGTCTTTCAGGTAACCACTTATTTTCCACACTTTATCTCAGTAATGGTTGTTGTCGGAATGATATTGATATTCTTCTCGCCAGAGACAGGCATCGTAGCCAATCTTTTTCGGCTATTGGGGCTGACTTTCCCAAATATTTTAGCCAATACTATTTTTTTCAAAGACATTTATGTCTGGAGCGATGTTTGGCAACACTCAGGTTGGGATAGTATCGTCTACATTGCAGCTTTAGCCTCTATTGATCCAACCTATTATGAGGCTGCTGATATGGACGGGGCTAGCCGTTTCCAAAAAATAGTTCATATTGATATTCCGCATCTCATTCCAACAATGGTGGTTCTCTTGATTTTGAGGGCTGGAGGGCTCTTGAGTGTTGGTTTTGAAAAAGTCTTGCTACTTCAAAATCCTCTTAATTTGGCTTCTAGTGAAATCATTTCAACCTATGTTTATAAAATGGGGTTGCAGAGCTTTCAATATAGCTTATCGACTGCCATTGGCTTGTTTAATACTTTGGTGAATTTGGTTATCCTCTTAACTGTGAATTGGCTAGCCAAGAAATACACTGAAAACAGTTTATTGTAAGGGAGAGTTGACTTGAAACGTTTGAAAACATTTATGAATCGAAAAGCTTCAGATGTCATCTTTGATATTAGCCTCTATGTGATTGCTTCGTTGATTATTTTACTAGTAGTCTATCCCTTGTGGTTTGTTATTATTGCTTCCTTTAGTGATCCGTCGTCAGTGGCGCGAGGAGAAGTTCTGCTTTGGCCTAAACATTGGAGTCTGAGCGCTTATGATGCCTTATTAAAAGACAGGAGCATCTGGATTGGCTACCGTAACACCATTTTATATACCGTTTTTGGGACCTTGTTTGGGCTAGCTGTTAATCTCCCAGCAGGCTATGCCCTTTCTCGAAATGAGTTGTTTGGGAAGAAAGCCATTCAATTTCTCTTTCTTGTTCCCATGTTTATTTCGGGTGGTCTCATCCCAACTTATTTAGTGATTCGAGATGTAGGCTTGTTAAACAATGCCTTGGTAATGATTGTTCCTTTTGCGGTCTCTTCCTACAATATCATTGTGGCTAAGACCTTTTTTAAGAGTAATATTCCAGAAGGACTCTGGGAAGCCGCTCAAATGGACGGGGCAGGAACCATTCGCTTTTTCTTCTCATTTGTACTACCTCTGTCAAAAGCCATTATCGCTGTTATCGGTTTATGGACGGCGGTTGGTATCTGGAATTCGTGGTTCAATGCTTTGATTTATTTGACAGACGCTGATTTGCAACCTCTGCAATTGATTTTGAGACGTATTTTAGTGACCAACGAATCCTTGCTGAAGCAGGCTACGGGTAGTCTAGCTTCCGAATTAAGAGCCTTATCTGAAATGATGAAATACGCAGCGATTGTGGTGTCAACCTTGCCTATTTTATGTTTGTATCCCTTGCTTCAAAAACATTTCAATAAGGGTGTGATGATTGGTTCTATTAAAGAATAGGATAACGATGAATGAATAAACTACTTAATCCTAATAGTCGGGTAATAGCTTTTTTCGAGACATGCTTTGATTTAGCCCTTCTCAATTGTTTATTTCTTACATTTAGCTTGCCTCTTTTGAGTATTGGGGCTAGTTTGACAGCTCTTTACCGCTCCATTATCGATGTGATGGACGGCCAACGAGGTCAAGTCACTCAACGCTTTTATCGCTATTTTAAAGCTGATGCCAAACAAAGCACGATTTTCTTTTGCTTGAGTAGTTTGTTCATATTGTTTCTTGTGATGAATATCAGTTTACTTGATAAGATGACAGGAATCCTTTACTTGTTTTGGTCGATGAACTTAGTAGTGATGGGATTTTACGTCGCACTCGTGACTTTTTGTGCCTATTACTTTTTAGCTCGTTATGATAATTCACTCACGGCTATGGTGAGAGCTGTTTTTCAACTTTTTTCTTATGAAAAAGGAAAGATTATAGTGATGCTCTTACCTTACTTGCTAGTCTATGCCTTCTTTGTTAGCAGTTCCGTTGGACTGTTTACAGCGCTCTATTTTCTCACCTTTGGTGGGGTATCATTTTTAGTCGTTTGGAAGGTCCTGTTTTTCAAAAAGCTCTTAAAGCCCTATGAGAGACAGTCCGAGAAAAGAAAGGGAGGGACGCTGGCAAAGGAATAAGTGGTTTGAGATTTCAATTAAGATGTGTTTAAAAAGGAAAAAATAAGGAGATATGATGAAAAAAACATCCGTTAACCGTTTGGTAGCAGCATCACTTGTGACAGCATTGAGTTTAGGTTTAGCAGCTTGTCAGTCTAATAAGAAGGGTGACACCGCTAGTCAAAAAGAGAATCATTTTACTGTGGCTACTGTCCGCTGGCAAGATTGGGGAAAGATTTCCTTAAAGGCTTCGTTGCGGAAGCTGAAAAGAAAGCTAAGGTAGATGTGGATTGGAAAATCTATTTAAATTCCGATTGGGCGGATCAAAAGGCTGTCTTGATGGCCGGTGGTAAATTACCAGATGCCTTTTTAGGATCTATTAGCTTCTCAGATAGTGACCTGTCTGTCTTTAAAAATCGCTTCATTCCATTAGAAGATTTAATTGACAAACACATGCCAAATCTGTCAAAAATCATGAAAAAAGATCCCAACATGCGGGCTATTGTTACCGATCCAGACGGGCATATTTACTCCTTGCCAAAGCGTGAGCCAATGAGCCCTAAGGTTGCTAACCAGTTATATATCAACAAAAAATGGCTGGACAACCTTGGCTTAGACATGCCAAAAACTTACGAAGATTTAGTCGCTGTTTCTAAAGCCTTTCGTGATAAAGATGCCAATGGCAATGGAAATGTGTCAGATGAAATTCCGTTTGAAAACGGTGGGGTTGATCCAATTCTCACTTATGCCCACCTTTTGGCACGGTGATTAGTCCAGGAGAATCCGGAAAATATTGGACAGTTAATGATAAAAAAGAAATCACCTTTACTCCAACGGCCGACTACTACAAAGAAGGGCTAAAATGGGTTCACGATCAATACAAAGAAAAACTCATTGATCAAGAAATTTTCACCCAAGATAGCTCTCAAGCAGAAGCTAAACGTCAAAACAATGGGGATGCTATTGTCGGTATTTCAGCAGGTTGGACAGCAGACGCCCTCTTTGGTAAACATACTGCAGAATACGTCCCAATGCCTCCAATCACAGGTCCTGATGGCAAAGCTTATGTGCATGCGGATGGTAGTGGTTATGGACGTAATGAGCTGATGATTACCGATCAAGCTAAGGATCCAGGGAAAATCCTAGCCTTCTTTGACCAATTCTACACCGAAGATGCTACAATTCAAATCTTCTATGGCTCTTTTGACAAGGCCACTAAAAAGAATGACGATGGCACTTATACCGTGCTAGAAGCACCAGATGGGGAACAAGATATTTTTGCCTGGGTGAATTCACTCAGAAGTTTTGGACCGAAGTACGCTCCAGATGATTTCAATAAGAAAGTAACCTTGCCTAAAGGTGCCGGAGATGGTCTTAAATTAGAAGCACAAAAAGTCGTGGAAGATGCTGCTCAACCAGCTTTTCCAAATGTTATGTTCACTCAAGAAGAACTAAACCGCTTATCAGTCATTTCGGTTGATATCATGTCCTTTATTCAGACAAAACAAGCTCACTGGGTAACTGAAGGAGGAATTGATAAAGAATGGGATGAATACCTTGCTAGCCTTGATAAAATGGGGCTAAAAGAGTATAAGTCTATTCACCAAGCCGCTTATGATCGTTATTTGAAAAACGAAAAGAAATAAGTCAGTATGAGTAGGACCCAAGAGAGGTGCTTAGGCTTCTTTTGGGTCTTCTTAATGAGTTAGCTTAGAAAGAGAAAGATTGTTACATGCAAACCTTACTACAAACCGTCTATTCGGATAGCACTAAACACTTTGTGTCTAAGCCGTATCCGCGAAAAGGAGACACTATTCAAATCAGCTTACGGGTCAAAGAAAACCCGATTCTTCAACAGATTTTCTTGCGCTACAAAAAGCAAGGGGTAGAAATTATCGAAGAAATGACAAAGACAGAGACTTTAAATGGCTTAGCCTATTATCAAGCTGACGCTCTTTGTTTAGATGATTATTTGTCTTATCAATTTTACCTCACTACTAAAGAGGCTATTTATTTTTACACCCAAGCAGGTATCAGCGACTACCTGTCAGATGATAGTCACAATTTTAAAATTTATACAGACTACGATGCTCCTGAATGGTTATCTCAGACGGTTTTTTACCAAATCATGCCAGACCGTTTTGCTAATGGACGACCAGAAATAGGGATTACAGCAGAGCAATTTACTTACAATGGCAAGTCTCCAAAGCCAATGCGCTGGGAAGACCAGCCCTTAGAATATGCTGATGTTTTTGCGATGGATTTTTATGGAGGGGACCTCTGGGGAATTATCGATCATCTAGACTACTTGCAAGAGTTAGGGGTTAATGGGATTTACCTCAACCCCATTTTTACTTCACCCACTCATCACAAATACGATGCTTTGGATTACTTCGAAATTGACCCAAGTCTGGGTGGAGAAGAGGCCTTAATCGCCTTATCGCAAGCAATCCATCATCGCGGTATGAAACTGGTTTTGGACATTTCAATTAACCACACCAGTTCCTCCTCAAAATGGTTTAACAAGACCTGTGAATTTTACGACAAAAGTGTGGGAGCCTATCACAACCCGGATGCTCCCGAACGAGAATTTTTCTTTATCGATGAGCAAAACAACTACAAGTCTTGGTTTGGTTTAGAAACCATGCCTCAACTCAATTACGGGTCTCAACGCCTCAGAGATATTATTTACCGTAATGAGGATTCTGTTCTCAAAAAATACCTCAAAGAGCCCTTTAATATTGATGGTTGGCGCTTTGATGTGGCAGATGTGATGGCTAGAAATGATGTGTTAGATGTTTACCATGAGGTTTGGCGGGAAATCTACCAAGAGATTAAGGCAACCAAAAAGGATGCTGCTATTATTGCGGAAGAATGGGCTGACGCTTGGGAAATGTACGACGCCAAGCAGTGGGATTCTACCATGAATTATTTCCAAGCGGCGAGACCTCTGAGAGAATTCGCAGGGACCTGTGACTTGTTTTTGGAAAGACAACCTGATTTGGCTAAGATTAATTACCCTAAGACTGCTAGACATCTTGGCCGACGCATCTTACAGTTCATGACCAAGGTTCCTTCACAAATCCAGTATCAGATGTTTAACCTAATCAATTCTCATGATGTGCCAAGGCTTTATCACATGGATGGCGTAGCATTTGCAGGCTACCAAGGAGCTTCTATCTGTCTTTTTGGGCTTCCAGGAGCAACTAATATCTGGTATGGTGACGAGCAGTTACTCGGAGGCCATCATAAGAGTAACGAAGGTACACGCTATCCTATGAATTGGTCTAGAGAGCTAACCCAGCAAGAAAAAGATTGTTATCAGTTGTATCAGACGCTTTGTCGTCTAAAAACCACTGAGGAAAGTCTCCAAACAGGTGGCTTCAGAATTCTGCGCATGACAGAACAAGTGATTGTTTTTGCTCGTTTCACCAGAGAAGCTTGTTACCTCTTTGTTTGGTCTCAGTCAGAGCAAGAAGAGCAGATTGACATCACTGCTTTGGATTTAGGAATGACGGGTGCTGACTGGGCACTTCTTGTCGGAGATAGTCATGTAGATAGCAGTACAGAGCGTTTGAAGCTTATTGTACCAGCCAAAGGTTCTGCAATCATCTCAGGTCACCTTTGTCAAGGACAATAATGTCCAATTAGCCCAATCAGATTCAAACTACTATGAAAAGCCCTATAACTATTGGAAGCCTTTATCACGAGATAATAAGTCTCATGATTGCTCTGCCAGTTCGTTATAGGGCTTTTTAGGTGTTTATAATGGTGAATGAGGTAAGTCTTTTGTCATTGTGATATGCTCAATTCCTGCTTCTTTGAACCGCTCTCCCTCTTCTTGGAAACCTAATTTGGCATAGAAGGTTCGAGCGCTTAGCTGAGCATGTAGGCTAATACGTTCAATTCCTTGTTTTTGGGCATAGGTTAGGACGTAAGTCATTAACTCTTGTCCTAGGGCCTGGCCACGGTATTCTTTGAGGACAGCCATGCGTTGTAAGGTAACGGTTTTCTGATTGGGATCAGGCAGCAGACGACAAGTAGCACAAGGTTTGCCATTATCGTCGTAAAGAACAAAATGAAGACAGTAAGCCTCATTACGGTCGATTTCAATAGCAGCTGGAACTCCCTGTTCACCAATAAAGACTTGACGTCTGATTTTTACAGCATCTAAATAAGTATCAGCTAGAGTATTTCGAGTTTGTTTGATTATCATAAAGTTATTATAAGCTAAAAAAAGAAGCAGGACAACTGTTTGATGCCCTGCTTCTATAAGAATGACTAAGGGCGTTATGCAAAGGCATAACGAGCCTTGTCTGATTATTGCCCTGAGATAGCTTCAGCGGCATCATCCATTGAAAGCACTTCGTGGAAGACACGTTGAGTCAATTCAGTTTTTTGTTCTGGTGTAAGGTATTTGGTGTTGACACAGTAACCAGAGATACGCACGATAACATCTTCGCCGTTCATGATCTTGTCATAAACATCGTTAAGGTCCATAACGTTCAAGTTAACGTGTTGACCACCATTTTCAAAGTAACCGTCAAGAACTGTTACCAAGTTGTCAACCTGTTCGTCAAATGTTTTACCAAGAGCACGAGGTGATACTTGAGTAGTCAATGAGATACCGTCGTTAGCGTGTGAGAATTCAAGTTTAGCAAGTGAGTTAAGGTTTTGTAACCAACCACCTTTAGCTTTGTTAGATGGGTTAGCACCTGGTGAGAAGAATTCTACTTGGCTAGTGTTAACTGTACCATCTTCGTTCAAGAATACGCCGCGGTGAACTGGAGAGTTACCAGTTTGTTTAGAGTAAGCAACGTTTGAAGTGATGGTAAGAAGTGATACTGAAGCTTCAGCATTCTTGTAAAGTTTGTGACTTGCAAGACGAGTGTGGTAAGCTTCCATCAACCATTTAGCGATGTCATCAACACGGTCATCGTCTTCACCGTAACGAGGGAAGTCACCGATAACTTCGTAGTCATAGATGTAACCATTTTCATCGCGGATAGTTTTAACAGTTGCGTATTTAATTGCTGACAAAGTATCAACAGTGTTAGCGAAACCACAGATACCGAATCCCATGTTAGCACGTTGATGTGTTGGCAAGAAGGCCATTTGAACTGCTTCGTAGTTGTATTTATCAGTCATGTAGTGGATGATGTTAAGCGCATCTACGTAAGTATCTGTCAACCAGTCAAGAGATTTCTCAAAGTTAGCCATAACTTCGTCGTATTCAAGAACTTCCGATGTGATTGGTTCAACAACGTTAAACACTTTGTAGTCTCTGTGGACATCATCGTAACCACCGTTAAGACCAGTGAGAAGGGCTTTAAGCACGTTTACACGAGCACCAAAGTATTGGATGTTATGACGTTGTTCTTCATTTTCTGGGTCAAGTGGAGACACACAACATGAAATACATGACATTTCGCCATAACCTTCTTTAGCCATTGTTGTCACACCTTCATATTGGATAGAAGAGTGTTTGTGGCTCATTTTCATACAGTAGCGACGGAATGCTTCTGGCAATTGATCAGTCCAAAGAACAGTCAAGTTTGGTTCTGGAGAGTTACCGATATTATCAAGCGTGTTCAAGAAACGGTAGTCCATCTTAGTTACACGGTGACGACCATCGTTACCCATACCAGCCATAGAAGTTGTGATGAATGTTGGGTCACCTGAGTAAAGCGCATCGTAAGCTTTCGTACGTCCGAATTTTACGGTACGAAGTTTAAGCACGAAGTCATCCACAAATTCTTGGATTTCTGATTCTGTAAAGGTACCACGAGCAAGGTCACGTTCAGCAAAGATATCAAGAACGATTGGCACACGTCCAAGAGAAGTTGCTGCACCGTTGATCACACGACATACTGCCATGAAAGCGATGTTTACCCATTGGATAGCTTCTTTAACGTTTTCTGCTGGGCGACGAACGTCAACACCGTAAAGGTCACCAAGTTTAACCACTTCACCAAGTGCTTGGTATTGAAGGTTAACTTCTTCGCGAAGACGGATTGATTCTTCATCGATTTCAGTGATGGCATTCCAGTCATTCACTTTTTCTTGCATCAAGTAGTCTGCACCGTAAAGAGCAAGACGTGCGTAAACACCGATGATACGTCCACGTGAGTAAGCATCTGGAAGACCAGTTACAGTGTGGGCGTGGCGCGCACGACGAATGTTTGATGTGTAAGCACGGAAAATACCGTCGTTAACAGTTGTTACATATTTAGTGAAGATTTCATGGACTGCTGGGTCTGGCTCATAACCATTTTCTTTAAGAGTAGTTTCCGCCATACGGATACCACCTTTTGGCATGAAGTTCAATTTGAACAATTCATCATTTTGAATACCATAAATCAATTCATTGTCTTTATCGATGAATCCAGCAGGAATGCCAGCGATTGAAGAAGGACGAGTATCAAATGGGAAGCGAGTTGCTTCATACTCAGCTTTAGTGTCTTCAATGATTTTCTTGATTTTCAATGAACGTTCAGTTGCACCGGCTAAGAAAGACTCATCACCATCGTATGGCGTGTAGTTAGCTTGTACAAAACGTGATACACTTGCTTTTTCTTTCCAGTCAGTTCCTTTAAAGCCTTCCCAAGCTTTTTCGAAAACATCTGTGTTAGTTTTAACAGTTGCCATATATTTCTCCTTAAATTCTAGTAACAAAGCGATCTGTTACATTTACAATTCTAAGTTTAACATATAGGAAACGTTTTCCCAAGCAAAATTCTTGACAAACCTAAGATTCTTTTATAATACAGATTGTTGAAACAGTCACAAACTGTATTAGAATGTATTCTTTTGGCTTTAGATGCTCTAAGGAGTATAAT
Organism: Streptococcus sp. F2; assembly: GCF_056500955.1. Lineage (NCBI taxonomy): Bacteria > Bacillati > Bacillota > Bacilli > Lactobacillales > Streptococcaceae > Streptococcus > Streptococcus sp. F2. Next base: position 20,113 of record NZ_JBWKAI010000027.1, on the reverse strand, counting down.
ATAGTCAGGAGGGGCCGATGCTTATTTTTCCACTGCTTAATGACACGTCACGAAAAATCATCCATATTGACATGGATGCCTTTTATGCTGCAGTTGAGGAAAGAGATAACCCAGCCTTAAAAGGGAAACCGGTTGTGATTGGGAAAGATCCTAGAGAGACTGGGGGACGCGGTGTTGTCTCTACTTGTAATTATGAAGCTAGGAAATATGGGATTCATTCTGCTATGAGCTCTAAAGAGGCTTATGAGCGTTGTCCTCAAGCTATCTTTATCTCTGGGAATTACGAAAAATACCGAAGTGTTGGTCAGGAAATTCGCCATATTTTTAAACGTTATACTGATTTGGTTGAACCTATGTCTATTGACGAGGCTTACCTTGATGTGACGGATAATAAGTTGGGGATTAAGTCAGCTGTGAAAATCGCTAAACTGATTCAGCATGATATCTGGAATGAGGTTCACCTCACTTGCTCTGCGGGAGTCTCTTATAATAAATTTTTAGCTAAACTAGCCAGTGATTTTGAAAAACCGCATGGACTAACGCTTGTCTTGCCCCAAGATGCCCTATCCTTCTTAGCCAACCTTCCTATTGAAAAGTTTCATGGTGTCGGTAAGAAGTCAGTTGAAAAATTACATGAGATGGGGATTTACACAGGGCAGGATTTGTTAGAAGTTCCTGAAATGACCTTGATTGACCATTTTGGCCGCTTTGGATTTGATCTTTACCGTAAAGCTAGAGGCATTAGCCACTCTCCAGTTAAACCCAATCGTATAAGAAAGTCGATTGGTAGCGAGAGAACCTATGCCAAACTCCTTTATCGAGAAGCTGATATCAAAGCAGAAATCAGTAAAAATGCTAGGCGCGTGGCCGCTCTCCTACAAGACCATAAAAAGTTAGGGAAGACCATTGTGCTTAAGGTGCGTTATGCTGATTTTACTACTTTAACTAAGCGAGTCACCCTACCAGAACTGACAAGGGATGCCGCACAAATTGAGCAGGTGGCCGAATCTATCTTTGATACCTTACCAGAACATACGGTAGGTATTCGTTTGTTGGGAGTGACCATGACCAACTTGGAGGACAAGATGGCAGATATTGCTTTGGATTTATCGTAGGAAGAAGGCTTTCCTCTTTCCTATTTTTAGAGACAAAAATAAACTGGCTAGGAAAAGTCCTAGTCAGCTTATCTTACTTCGTGTGATATTACAGTATTGATTGGTCTTGGTCGATATCAGTGTCTTTGTCGTTAAGGATTTTGGCTTTGTAAAAAGCAAAGCCATAAAGAGCAGCTTGTGCAAGGATAAGGATAGTTCCAACCACTGACAAGGTTGTTGTGAACTGGCTAACCAAACCAATAACAGAAAGGATAAGTCCTAAGATATAAGGAATATAGCTAACCGTTAGACCTTGTTTTAATTTGGACAAGTTTTGAGCACAAAAGACAATGATAGCAATAATAGCAAGCACATTTAAGACAGAAAGGAAAATCATAAATGGTGTCATGGTGCTTTGCATCTGTGCTAATTGCTCAGCAGTGAATTGGGAACGGAATTCTTCATTCTTGAGTTGGCTTTGTAAGTAGAAAATCCCTGCAAATCCCATTAATGACAGTACAACTCCAAGCCCGTTTAGAATAATAATAGCAATAGTAGACGTTTTGAGTGCCTGACGCACTTTTTCATAAGAAATCATATAATCCTCCTAGAGTCCTTAATCCGAAATTGTATAATGTGTTTAATACAAAAATATTATACCATAGATTAATCAAAAATATCCGTTCTCTAGGATTTTTTCTGGAAAAAGAGGATAATATCTGACTCTGTAAGCCCTATCATCGGATCAATAGTCGAATAATTCTCAGGTGTTAACCTAAAATCGTCATTATCTGACGGCGAGTTCTCAGTGGGGTTAGAGTTTGTTGATTGAGAGGAAGATTTTTGAGAGGTGTCCTCAAGGGTTGCCGTATTAGAAAAAAGGGAGCTCTGCTCTTTTGATTTTAGCTCGTGGTTAGGTTGAGAGGAGGCTAAGTCGGATTGTTCTTGGAAGCGTTCAATCAAGTAGGTTTGGCGCTTATCGCCTTCATTTTTGATGGCATAATCGAAAGCGGCGATTTCGCCTAGCATGATTAGTTTGCTTTTAGACCGAGTGATGGCCGTGTAAATCAAATTTCGTTGCAAAAGTCGGCCGCTTTGGCGTGTGATGGGTAAAATTACCACTTGAAACTCGCTCCCTTGCGACTTATGAATGCTCATGGCATAGGCTAGGGTTAATTTTAGCCATTCATTTCTAGGATACGTTACTTCGCTACCGTCAAAATCTAAGATTAATTCGTCTTGCTTAGATTCGGTGTATTTAGCAGGAATCAAATCTGTAATATAACCAATATCTCCGTTAAAGACATTCAACTGAGCATCGTTGACTAAGTGCAAGACTTTATCACCTTTACGAAAATGCGTATCATTGAACAGAAATTCCGTTTGCCCTTCCAAAGGGTTGAGGAGGTTTTGCATCAATTGGTTAAGATGATTGATGCCAGCTTGTCCTTTGTACATAGGCGCTAAAATTTGAATTTCCTCAGCAGGGATGCCACTTTTAATAGCAGATAGAACAATTTTTTGAATCATGTCTGGAATGAAAGAGGCTTGGGCTTCAAAATAAGAACGGTCAGCTTTTTTGTCACGAAAGTCAGCAGCTAAGATTCCTCGACGCATCTGGTCTGCCAAATCTACAATAGTAGATTCTTGGGATTGACGAAAGATTTTCTGCAAGGCGATTTGAGGCAGGCTATTGACTTTTAAAAGATCTGACAGGACTTGACCGGGTCCAACCGAAGGAAGCTGGTCACTATCTCCGACAATAATTACTTGAGTTGTTGAACTAATCGCTGCTAACAATTGGTTAGCAAGCCAGGTATCCACCATTGAAAATTCATCGACAATCAGCAAGTCGCAGTCTAGATAATCTTCCATGGCTTGGTAATCATTGTCGCCATTGAGGCCTAAGTGCCTGTGGATGGTTGCGCTAGGAAGTCCAGTCAACTCATTCATACGACGTGCAGCCCGACCTGTTGGAGCTGCTAACAAGATAGGAAGGTCTTTTTTATCCAAATCAATCTGATGCAGGTTAGCGTAAGCCTGTAAAATGCCTCGAATAACAGTTGTTTTCCCTGTTCCGGGACCACCTGTTAGGAGAAATACCTTGCTGGTTAAGGCTTTAGCAATGGCTTCTTGCTGCACCTGGTCATAAGTGATAGCAAAGTCTTCTTGAACGGCTTGGATGGTTGTTTGGATGGTATCATGACTAAATGACTGACTTAAAGGGGTATCTAAGAGACGAGAGATATTCTTAGCAATCCCCTCTTCAGCAAAATAAAGGCTAGCATCAAACAATTTGGTGTCACTGTTTTTGATTTTGCCCTCTATGATTAACTCGCTTAGTTGTTCAGCCACAGCAGCAGGGTCACATTCTACTTGACGTGCATCTTCAAGGAGTGTGATGGCAAAGTCTAATAATTGTCGTGCTTGGACATAAGTGTCTCCTCGACTGACGGATTCTTCCAAGAGGCAGTGCAAGAGGGCGGCACGAAAACGTTTTGGAGAGTCACTCTCAATACCTAAGTTTTCAGCAAGAGCATCTGCCATCTTAAACCCAAAACCTTGTAAATCTTCGACTAATTGATAGGGATTTTCTTTAACAAGGTCCAGAGCCTCTTCTTTGTACTTCTCAAACGCTTGAAAGGCAAAACGGTTGCTAAGGCCAAGTTCGACGAGACCAGCAATCAGTTGCTCTGTGCCATAGTTCAATTTCAGTTTAGCGACAAAGGCTTGACGATTAGCCTTGGACAGACCAGAGATAGTTTCTAATTTACTTGGGTCTTCTAAAATATGGTCAATAGTATTATTGCCATATAGCGCAATGATTTTCTCCGCTGTTTTCTTTCCAATCCCCTTAAAATGGTCGCTGGAGAAATAATTAACCAAACCAGATGAGCTAGGTTTAACTTTTTGGTAACGGCTTAATTTGAGTTGCTGTCCATATTTAGGGTGCTGGGTCAATTCCCCCCAAAAGGTGTAGTCATCACCTTCAATAATGTCAGCCATCGTCCCTGTGATAATGATCTCAAAGTCGTCAATATCACTATCTGTGTCTTCGATGGCAAGGAGAAGGATTTTAAAAAAATTAGCTGCATTTTCAAAGATAATGCGGTCAACAGTACCTGTAAAAAAGTGTTCCATAAGGGACCTTTCTGTCTATGCAAGATAGTCGAAAACCTGCCCGAAGGCAGGCTTGTTTTTTACTTAAAAAGAGTCATTTTATTGAGCGGCCAGAAGCGAGCCTTGACTTCACCGATAAGTTTTTCTTTTTTAAAACTACCAACTTCACGGCTGTCGCGTGAGACAATTCGATCATCTCCAAGAAGGAGGTATTCACCTTCTGGTACGCTGATTTCAAAACGTGTTTGACCTTCAGCATTAGTGGTGAAGGCATCCGATGTTTCAGCTAATTGCTGAAATAGACTATTGTAAGCGTAAGTCTTTTGAAGCTTGTCCTTTTTGAACTCTTTAAGGTAGTTAACTAGGTAAGGTTCATCTGTTTTTTTACCATTAATGTAAAGCGTATCATCGTTGTAGGCAATGGTATCACCTGGCATGCCGACAACTCGTTTGACAATTTCTTTTTTCTGCCCATTTTCTTCCTCACGGGCAACGACAATATCGAAACGGTCAATTCTAGTTTGGTTTAAAACAATGAGACGTTCCCCATGGGCTAACGTAGGGTCCATGGAGTGGCCATCAACTTTAACAGCTTGCCACAAGAAAAGACGAGATAAACCGAAGAGGATGAGAAAGAGGGTAAATGGGCCCCATTCTTTAATAAAGTGTTTCATATAATTCCTTTTTAATGATGTTTATTGAGAAGCGCTTGGGCTTTTTGAGTATTGGCAAAATGGAGTTTAGCACTATATGCTAAGCTAGACATGCCATAAGCGGCTAAGAGTTGGCTGGCGACTTTATCTGAGGCTTGTCCAGCCCCGCTTGGTAAACGGTAGCCTAATTCTTGGCCTAATGTATCAAGGTTTTCTAAAAAGAGGTTTCGAGCAATAATCGAGCTAACCGCTACTGCCAAATAGAGACTCTCAGCCTTTTCTTGAAAGGTTAAAGGGTTAGGAAATTGATTTTTTTCCTTTTTTAAGTGTTTTTGGTAATTGGCTTGACTAGTAAAGGCATCGATCACAATTTTCTCCGGATTGATTCCTTCTTGTAAAAGCAAATAGATGGCCTGATTATGAAGAGCTACTTTGACTGAAACCGCATTGTAGGGTTTGTCTTTGCCCACCATCTCGTTGTATTTTTTGGGAGAGAGTAACAAGGATTTATGCGGAATCTTTTCCTCTAAAATAGGTGCAATCCGCCGAATGGTCTGGTCGGTTAAGGTTTTGGAATCATCGACACCTAATTGTTTGAGAAAGGCGTGGTCTTCAGGACGCACAAAACTGGCAACTACCGCAATGCCACCAAAGTAAGAACCGTTTCCTACCTCATCACTCCCAATCATGGGCAAATTTTGGTTGGTGCTCGCCTTTTGGGAATTTGAATTGGTTACTGGCAAGCCAAGTTCCTCTGCCAGAGCATCAGCTGATGAACCTTGCAAGACCAATTTGCCAGAGGTATATAAGAGTAAGGTAACCCCGTTTTTTTTGGCAGCGAAAGCCACATACGGGTTTCGATTGCTGATTTGATTAGCAACTAACTGTTCTTTTAGCGATTGACTCAACTGAGCATCTATTTTTAAAACTAAGGTGTCCATAAGAACTATTTTAACATAAAATGACAGACTGTGGTCGATTCCCAAGTTTATTTTGGGGAGAAAAGATACTCGTAGTCCGTTAAAAAGCTGGGACTAGTAGTCGTGAACATTTTACGAAAGCTTGATTTTACGGTATAATGCTAAAGAGGTGACCCTATGAAAAGTATTAATCGTTATAAATTCACCTTTGGTGAAAAAACACTAACATTAACAACAGACAAAGACAATCTTTTTATGGAAGAAGTTGAACGTGTGGCTAAGGAAAAATACCATACCATCAAAGAGCATTTGCCGGAAGCTGATAATGAGACCATTGCTATCTTGATGACTATTAATACCTTATCAACACAATTAAGTCGAGAAATTGAAATTGAAAAAATGGAGGCGGAACTGTTAGACCTCCGTCAAAAAGCCTTGGCGGGTCTTCAAGAAAAGGCTAATCAAGTAGATGTGAATGAGGTTTAGTCATGTTATCCGTACTAATTGTGCTTGTTTTGATTTGGAATATCTATATTGGTTACAATAGAGGGATTATTCTTCAAAGTTTTTATACTTTGGGAGCTTTAGTTTCTTTGTTGGTGGCTCACCATTTCTATGTCGGTCTAGCCCACAAGATTACCCTGTGGATCCCCTACTCTAACCCTGTAGAAGGAGTGACCACTTTCTTCTTTAAGGAAGTCGACTTGTTTGATTTGAGCAAGGTCTATTATGCTGGCATCGCTTTTTTTGCTCTCTTTTTAGGAACTTATGCTGTGGTACGGCTTGTTGGGGTACTGGTGCACTTTTTCCCAATTGATTATTTTGACAACCAAAGAGCAAAAGTTGTCAGTGGTATACTAGCTCTTCTGGTATCACTTCTGTTTGTTAGCATGGCCTTGTCTATTTTAGCAACGATTCCAATGCCTTTTATTCAGAATCACTTGCAGGCTAGTTCTCTCAGTCGCTTGTTGATTGAACATTTCCCGCCTTTTACAACGGTTATTCACAAACTTTGGATTCAGGCAATTGTCTAATAAACAGTGTTGATTATAACACAATAGAATCTGTGGCTAGTTAGTCATAGGTTTTTTTATTAGAAAGGCTATTGATAGAATGGCAGTGCTGAGAAGTCGTTGATGGAGAACGACTTTCTTGCCCTTTTTTAAATAATTTTAGGTATAATATTTATATGGATAAAAAGATTTTAGAACAGTTAGAATTTGATAAGGTCAAAGGACAATTTCGGGCCTACCTGCAGACAGAGCAGGGGAACCGTGAATTAGACCAACTCGAACCCCTCAATCATCATGAGAAAATCAAACATTACTTTTTAGAAATTGAAGAAATGGCTGGCATTTTTGTAGAGCAACATCACTTTGCATTGGGCAGTATGTCTGACATTTCAGCTAGCATGAGACGTTTAGAACTGGAAGCTGATTTGAGCATTCCCGAATTATTAGCAGTCAAAAAAATACTTCAGGTATCAGCAGAAGCGAGTCGCTTTTATGTTGATTTGGAAAACGTTCAGCTACAAGCCTTGAAGCGTTTGTTTGAAAATCTGGAGCTTTTTCCTAGCCTCCAAGGCAGTCTTCAGGCTATTAATGACGGTGGTTTTGTGGAAAGTTTTGCCAGTCCCGAGTTAGAAAAAATTCGTCGTAGCATCTCAGACAAAGAACATGCGAGCCGGAATGTCTTACAAGATTTACTCAAAAAGCAAGGGGACTATTTGTCAGAAAGCTTGATTGCTAGCCGAAACGGACGTAGTGTCTTACCTGTCAAAAACACCTTCCGTAATAAGGTGGCAGGGGTCGTTCACGATATTTCGGCTTCAGGAAATACGGTTTATATTGAACCACGAGCTCTTGTTCAACTAAATGAAGAGCTGACGCAGTTACAAGCCGACGAACGCCATGAAGTGTCACGTGTCCTTCAAACCCTATCAGACCTGATTAGACCTCATAGTCGAGTTCTTACCAATAATGCTTGGATTTTGGGGCATCTGGATTTTGTCAGAGCCAAATACCTCTATATGAGAGACAATAAGGCCACGGTCCCGGCTATTTCGGATGATAAAAGTTTACAGTTGTTGAATGTGCGCCACCCTCTTTTGCAGGAGCCAGTTGCTAATGATTTGCATTTCTCTAAGGATTTGGCTGTTATTGTGATTACTGGTCCGAATACTGGTGGTAAAACCATCATGCTAAAAACGCTTGGTTTAGCCCAGCTAATGGCCCAATCGGGTCTGCCTATTCTAGCAGATAAAGGTTCCAAAGTTGCTGTTTTTAGTGGTATTTTTGCTGACATTGGCGATGAACAATCCATTGAGCAGAGCTTATCAACTTTCTCTAGCCATATGACTCACATTGTTGCTATTTTAAATCAAGCTGATGCAGACAGTTTAGTACTCTTTGATGAGCTGGGGGCAGGAACAGATCCGCAAGAAGGAGCAAGTCTTGCTATGGCAATCTTGGAGCAGTTACGCTTGACTAATATCAAAACCATGGCGACTACCCATTACCCTGAACTAAAAGCATATGGCATCGAAACTCCCTATGTGGAAAATGCCAGTATGGAGTTCGATAGCATGAGTTTAAAACCAACTTACCGCTTTATGCAGGGAGTTCCAGGTCGTTCAAATGCCTTTGAAATTGCTAGACGCCTTGGGTTGGCAGAACACATTGTCAAAGAAGCTCAAAACATGACGGACACAGATAGTGATGTTAACCGTATTATCGAACAGTTAGAGAAACAAGCTCTGGAGAGTCGTAAGCGGCTTGACCATATTCGAGAAGTGGAGCAAGATAACCTCAAATTTAACCGTGCGGTCAAAAAATTGTACAATGAATTCTCACAGGCCAAAGATAAGGAAATTGAAAAAGCTACCCTTGAAGCGCGTGAGATCGTAGACTTAGCTTTAGCAGAAAGTGACAGTATTTTAAACCAGTTGCATGACAAAGCTGCACTTAAACCTCACGAAGTTATTGAAGCCAAGGGGCAACTCAAACAGTTAGTGCCAGAAAAGAGTCTATCTCAAAACAAGGTCCTAAAGAAAGCGAAGCAATTACGAGCTCCTCGAGTAGGAGACGATATTATTGTAACAGCCTATGGCCAAAGAGGAACCTTGATAAAAGAACTCAAAGATAAGAAGTGGGAAGCGCAAGTTGGACTGATCAAAATGACCCTCAAAGAAGATGAATTTAGTCTCGTGAAGGTTGTTGAGGAAGCTCAAAAACCAAAGAAAAAAGCTATCAACGTGGTCAAGAAGGCTGCTACTGGTGTTGGTCCTCGTGCCCGTCTGGATTTGCGTGGCAAACGGTATGAAGAAGCGATGCAAGAACTAGACGCCTTTATTGACCAAGCTCTCTTAAATAACATGAGCCAAGTGGATATTATTCATGGGATTGGCACTGGTGTAATCCGTGAAGCTGTTACCAAATACCTCAGACGAAACAAACATGTTAAAAGCTTTGGTTATGCTCCACAGAATGCGGGTGGATCAGGGTGTACCATTGCGAACTTAGGGTGAGATATTTCACACTCTTTCTGAAAAGATAACTAAAACAAGCCTGCCTCTACCGAAAGTAACAGTTGAGACAGGCTTGTTTTTGAATGTGGCTATTAGATATTGAAGACATCATTGAGGTTTTCTGCCATTGAGGGATGGGTGAAGATTTGATTTTTTAAGTAAGTATAAGGGATATGATTATCTATAGCCATCTTGATAAGATTAATGTATTCTTGAGACTGTGCTCCTAGTAAGGTCGCCCCTAGAACCTCTTTGGTGTCTGTATTAATAAGGACTTTAAAGAGACCTCGAAGATCATTATTGACATGAGCCCGTGGCATATTAGCCACCAAAAGTTCATTGGCTTTGTAGGGAATTCCTTTTTCTTGAGCTTCTTTTTCTGTCAAACCAACCTGAGATAAAGGTGGCTCGATAAAGGTCGTTATAGGGATTGGCCCGCGTTCCTTGTGATTGTAGGTGCTGGCTCCTGTCAATTGCCCAAAGACGATTCGAAAATCATCTAAAGAAGTGTAAGTAAACTGAGGACCACCAGTTACATCTCCAACAGCATAAACCCCTTCAACACTTGTTTGACAGTAATCATCAACGGCAATAGCGCCACGATCTGTCACTGTGATATCGGTGTTTTCTAATCCTAAATCTTCCGTAGCAGGTTTTCGTCCCATAGCGTAAAGCAAGAGGTCAAAAGCTTCCGTTTCTCCATTAGCTTTAACAAGAACTTGACCAGCCTCATTATTGCTAACTTCTTCAACCGACGCAGATAGATGGAAAGTGATACCGTCTTCTTCTAAATAACGTTTTGCTAATTTGGCGACACTTGGTTCATAACGTCCTAAGATTTCTGGGGCAGCCTCATACACAACCACTTGGCTACCTAATTTAGCGTAAAGACTAGCAAATTCTAGCCCGATATTTCCTCCACCGATAATAGCCAGGCGTTGAGGTTGTTCTTTTACAGAAAGAAGGCCAGTGCTATCAACCACATGATGACTATCAGCTAAGCCAGGAATTGGGAACTGATTAGAGACGGCCCCTGTATTGATGACAATTGTTTCTCCTTCTAATTCAAGTCGATCGCTACCGGCTTCAATGAGAATTGTTTTATTAGCTAAAAAGCGAGCTTTCCCATTGTAAAGAACAGCATCCGAGTTTGTTAAAGCGTTTTCGTTTTTCTGACGAAGCCGACTAACAACTGTATCTTTATGCTCCATTGCCTGCTCGAAAGTTGCATTAGATTCTGCTGCAACAATTAATGATTTGGTTGGAATACAGCCGATATTGATACAAGTACCACCATACATGTGGTTATTTTGCTCGATGAGGGCAACCCGTTTCCCTAGCTGAGCCATCTTGCCGGCTAATGTTTTACCTGCTTTGCCAAATCCAATAACAATAAGGTCGTAATGTTCCATAAAAATAACCTCCTTTGTAATTAATTATGTCTAACTAGTACTAGTTTAACAAAAGTAGCCAAACTTGTCTTAAAATCGCTACGATGGCCGTTGTATAAAAACATTGCTAGAAAAAAATGACACAAAGACCTTTTTCTTGGAGGATAGGCAGTGCGTAGCAGATTCTTGCATTATCAGTCTATTTGCCATACAATAGGCTTATAAACTTGAAGAACGGAGAAAAACGTATGGCACATATTGTAACAGATGCTACCTTTGAAGCAGAAACAAATGATGGTTTAGTTCTTGTTGACTTTTGGGCAACTTGGTGTGGACCTTGTTTGATGCAAGCGCCAATCCTTGATCAGTTAGCTGGAGAATTGGATGAAGATGAACTCAAAATTGTGAAATTGGATGTAGATGAAAACCCTGATACTGCTCAACAATTTGGTATTATGTCTATCCCAACCTTGCTTTTCAAAAAAGACGGTAAAGTGGTAAAACAAGTGGCAGGTGTTCATACCAAAGACCAGATTAAGGCTATTGTGGCTGAATTAAGCTAAAAGAAAGTAAAACAAAAGAACTGAAGAGGATTAAGTCTCTCAGTTCTTTTTTATCTTGACGTCATCGACGTTTTAGATAAGCCTCTAACATTTTCTTTTGAGGTGTTGCCATAGGATAGTTTTCTATATCAGAGAGCTTGACCCAAGCCATTTCTTTCCCTTTGGGAAGTTCTTGTTGGGAAATAAGGCCTTCTGTTAAAGCGATGGTCCACTTTTGATGGCTAAAGGTATGTTTTACCAGAGGAAAAGTGTCAGTTGTCCACCGGGGTACCAACCCGTAAGTTTCTTCGAAAAGTTTGGTTTTAGAAACCCTTACGAGATCAGGGTGATTTTCTTCAAAAAGGTCTAGCTGTTGACTCACAAAGCTAGTTTCCATTAGAGGGAAGGACCAAAAACCACCTAGTAATCGCCCTTTGGTATTTTTTTCTAAAAGTAGTTCCTCGTCAGCATTGACGATAATAAAAGCTTGAACCTCAATAGGACGTGGTTTTTTCTTTGGTTCCTTAATAGGGTATTTATCATAGGTGCCATGTAAATATGCAGCGCAGAAAAAGCGGATAGGAGACTCTTCTGGTCTAGGATTTTTAGCCGATTCGATATCCGTACCTAAATCCATCAAGGCCTGATTGAAATCTCCAGGGCGGTCGGGATCGATTAATCTTTCCATCAATGCTTGGAAAATTTTCCGGTTCTTGGGATCTCCAATGTCATAGTTCACTTCAAATAGACGGGCCATAACGCGCATCACGTTCCCATCGACAGCAGGTTCAGGAAAGTCAAAGGCGATACTGGCAATAGCTCCAGCAGTGTATGGACCTATTCCCTTTAATTTGGAGATGTCCTCGTAGGAGGAGGGAAATACCCCGCCAAACTCTGTCATGACTTGCTGCGCCGCTTTTTGCATGTTACGGACACGGGAATAATAGCCTAAGCCTTCCCATGCTTTGAGCAAGCGTTCTTCATCAGCATTGGCTAATTTGTCAATGGTGGGAAACCAATTTAAAAAGCGTTCGTAATAAGGAATAACCGTAATCACCTGAGTTTGCTGAAGCATAATCTCGGAAACCCAGATGTGGTAAGGGTTTTTGGTTCGGCGCCAAGGCAAATCACGTTTTTCTTGATCATACCAGTTTAAAAGAGTGCGACGGAAAGAAATAATGGTTTCTTCGTCCCACATGTCAATGCCATAATCCTTTAAATCAATCATGTTGTTATTGTAACATAGGCTTTCGAAAAAATAAGAGAAAATGTTCCCTGAGATTTGCACATTTGCCTAAAATAGATTATAATAAAATTAACAAAATCTCATCTATATGTGGGATAAGCCGTATTAAATTAATAAAAGAGATAATAAAGCTTGAGAGGAGGGAGTATGTTTTTAAAGCTAAAACATCTTGTAGATCAGTATTCATGGCTATTTTTTGCTTTCATGATACTGATTTTGTTTTTGAATTACCTTTACCCTTTTGATACGTCATTAGAGGGCCTTCAACTGGAGTGGTTTATGATGACTAAAGTGTTTCCTGCTTTGGGCATTTTGTGTGCTTTTGTTGCTATTCTTTTTCGAAAACTTAATCTTTTTATTTTAGCATTGATTTTATATTTTGCCCTCTGGATAAAATTGTTTATTGCCTTTTCTTTTTTTACTTATTTTTTGGGTGTTTAAACAATGATAACAGACCTCGTCAGAGGAAGCAGTCAACCGAATTGATGAAGATTTAGGACGTTTAGCTCCTAAACTTTTTTTGATAAAAGAAAAAACTCTAAAAACTTGACTTTAGTAAACGCTTACATTATAATAAAACTATAAAGAAGGATGACAAGTGACAACTAATTATAGGAGGTATTCTTATGATGAACGGACATGTCGCACGGTACAAAAACGGAGATTAAAAACTTCAACAAACGGTAGGCAAACCAATTTTACAAGACTATCAAATGTGATCACATGCTAAAACTTATCGAGAAATCCGAATTGGCCAAAGGAGCGCTCTAAACAGTATAAGTTTGAAAAATCTCCAATATTGAAAGGACGTATGTTATGCTAAGATTCAATAAAGGACGCTATAAAAACGGAGACTAGTTAACTTGTCACTAGTCATCCTTGATATTGTTATTATCACTCAGTGTGAAAGATTTACTTATTTTAATGTGTTGTTATTGTCACTCAGGGAATACTGCATTTCGAAATAGGAGGGTCTTATGAACGTAGCAAGATACAAAAACGGAGACATTTTAGCCTATTGCAGAAAATAGGTTAAGGAGTGAACCCAATGTAACAGTCATAAATGACTAAAATAACGAAAAACGAAAATCAAGAACAAGATATCCTTTTAAAAACCATTTCATTTAATTAATAGAAAGGAGATTGCGCATTAAAAATCAAAATCATATCTCCTCTTTAGAGGAACGACTAATACAACTCCTTATGAAATGATTGTAGAAGGGAGATTATCACTAAAAAAATAATCACAAAGCAAGATACCCATGGTGTGCAGTGGGTATCTTTTTTTGCACGAAAAAGCAAATTTCCCTTGATTTTAACGTCAGTTTCAGGTATACTAGTAATCTGTGAGCATCCCTCACTTACTCGTTACAAAGGTAGCGAGTCATTAGACCAAAAGGAGGAAAACATCAATGGCTAAATACGAAATTCTTTATATTATTCGTCCAAACATTGAAGAAGAAGCTAAAAACGCTTTGGTAGCACGCTTTGACTCTATCTTGACTGATAACGGTGCAACTGTTGTTGAATCAAAAGATTGGGAAAAACGTCGTCTTGCATACGAAATCAACGATTTCCGTGAAGGACTTTACCACATCGTTAACCTTGAAGCGACTGACGCAGCAGCTCTTAACGAGTTTGACCGTCTTTCAAAAATCAATGGTGACATTCTTCGTCACATGATCGTTAAACTTGACGCTTAATTCCAACTAAGAGGGTAGTTTATGATTAATAATGTAGTACTAGTTGGTCGCATGACCAAGGATGCAGAACTTCGTTACACACCAAGTCAAGTAGCTGTGGCTACTTTCACACTTGCTGTTAACCGTACCTTTAAAAGTCAAAATGGTGAACGCGAGGCAGATTTTATTAACTGTGTGATCTGGCGTCAACCTGCTGAAAATTTAGCAAACTGGGCTAAAAAAGGTGCCTTGATCGGAATTACGGGTCGTATTCAGACACGTAACTACGAAAACCAACAAGGACAACGTGTCTATGTAACAGAAGTTGTTGCAGATAATTTCCAAATGTTGGAAAGCCGTGCTACACGTGAAGGTGGCTCAACTGGCTCATTTAATGGTGGATTTAACAATAACACTTCATCATCGAACAGTTACTCAGCGCCTGCACAACAAACACCTAACTTTGGAAGAGATGATAGCCCATTTGGCAATTCAAACCCAATGGATATCTCAGATGACGATCTTCCATTCTAGTCAGAATGGGTTGAACGAATACATTGAATTGAATAGATTTGCTGATGGTTTTAGAGTGGGATTTCTGACTGTGACCTCTGGCGAATTTATATCTTGAAAAATATAAAGGAGAAAATACATGGCTCAACAACGTCGTGGCGGATTCAAACGCCGTAAAAAAGTTGACTTCATCGCAGCTAACAAAATTGAATATGTTGATTACAAAGATACTGAACTTCTTAGCCGTTTCGTTTCAGAACGTGGAAAAATTCTTCCTCGTCGTGTAACTGGAACTTCAGCTAAAAACCAACGTAAAGTAACAACAGCAATCAAACGTGCTCGCGTTATGGCTCTTATGCCTTACGTAAACGAAGACTAAAAAACAAACAGTCCATTTCGGACTGTTTTTTAGTTGACTAGGATTAGTCTAGGCGTATAGGTGAGTTTTGTCTAAAAGAGAGAATGATAGTAAACGAAAATCCTTGCGTAGACAGCAAGGATTAAATGGTTGTTATTTGTTAACAGGTGACATAGTGTTTTGAATGTTGTATTTGCGTTGTAGGTAGTAGCGTAAGGCAAGGGAAACACCACTGATAATGAGCAAGGCAAAAGGAGGCAACTGTGGGTTAAGAGAGGTTGGTAAAAAGGCAGTTGCAGAGTACAAGGCAATCCAAATCAACATGGCTAATGACAGGGCTGCGATGATTTTGAACCAACTTGGACGAAGGCTTTTATCTTTGCCGAGATGGCGATAAATAAAATAGTAGGTAGCATACATAGAAGCTCCTCCACCAAAACCTAGTGCCAATAAAGAGATCAATCCTGTAACTGTAGCGTTTGTGTTGAAGAAGGTCATAATGCCATTTAGCAGAGCAACCACCCCGATAAACAATAAAGAGGTATCGAGCCACATCAACCAAGGGTTGGTGTTTTTGTCAGTTTCTGCAGTTTGTTTTTGATTAGGGTCTTGGCTAAAGGAAGCTGCCCAAGCGGTCGGAGTGCCTAATAGATTTCGAGCGGTGACTCCTTTTTTCTGGTTTTCGAGAATAGTTGGAATGGCTTCTTCCAGAATCAGTTTAATGTCCTCATCGGACTTGCCGTCTTGAATCAATTTGTTGGTAGCGGTGTGGATAAATTCTTGATTTTTTTTGGTAAGTTCTTGTAATTCCATGGGAATCCCTTCTTTATATGGGTTAGTTAAAGTAAGTCAATGATATTGGCTAGTGGCGGTGAGACTTTAGTGCTAGCCGTTTGACATAGAGTTTTGTCAGGTGTTAACCGCATACTGCAGCTTGCTCCACTCTAGAACCATTTTTTTCTAATAAAGTAAATCACAACAAAGGAACTAAGGAGCATAGCAATCAAGGTAATATACCAAAAAGCATGTTCTAAACCATTTAGCGGTAGCCAATTGTTCTGGAAATTCATACCATAGGCAGAGAAAATTACAGTTGGTATATCTAAAGCCATGGTCATCAAGGCCAGTGTTTTCATAATGGTGTTCTGGTTGTTGTTGATAATGGAAGCAGTGGTTTCGGTCATGGCATTCAAGACATTTTCATAAATGCCAGCCATCTCAATCGCCTGTTGGGTTTCAATCAAGGTATCTTCCAACAAATCCTCATCCTCAATATATTTCTTGAGGGAGCTGGTTGAGCTGGATAATTTCTTGACGATGCGTTCGTTGAATTTCAAGGAAGCCTTTAAGTAGACAATGGATTTTTCAAGTTCCATCATGTCGATAAGTTCTTCATTTCGAGTAGCTGCTTCAAGCTGAGCTTCCAAACGTTCGCTTTGGCGATCAATGGTTCTCAAGGCAGTCAGAAAGAGCTCGGCGTTGCGATATAGAATCTGAAAAACAAAACGTGTCTTCATGAAGGTATAGAAATTTTTGACCCGACGGTTGTGAAAATGATCGAAAAGGGTCATGTCATGCAGACAAGTTGTGATAACAGCATTTTCCGTTACAATAATGCCTAAAGGCATAGTAATATAGTAACTTTTATTGTTACGTTCTTCGTATATCGGGACGTCTACGATAATTAGGGTATAATCATCTTCTACGGCAATACGTGAGGTTTCCTCCACGTCCAAAGGGGCGCGCAAGTCAGAAATATCAATGTTAAATTGATCGGCGATCTCCATAGATTCTTCCTGGGAAGGGTTAACCAGTTTAATCCAAGCTCCTGGCTCGAATGTTTCTATTTCTTTGAATTCAATTGCCGATGAAAGAAACATTTGTTTCATGACAAGCCCTCCTTTTTGATGATTAACTGGTAGAGATTGACATCAAACCTTGATAATAAAGCCTTCTCAAGGATTTTCTGAAAAATTCTCAATACTTATCTATTATACCAAAAATCGCAAAGTTTGGGGCAACTAGTTCTCATAATTTTCTGTTATAATATAAGAAATCTCGATTAGGAGGGTGCCTTTTGGCACATTCAAGATGCAAGATAAATTAATTATTCATGGGGCAAGAGCCCACAATTTAAAAAATATTGACGTGGAAATTCCACGAGACAAATTAGTTGTCGTGACAGGGTTATCAGGTTCAGGAAAATCCAGTCTAGCCTTTGATACTATTTATGCGGAAGGGCAACGTCGTTACGTAGAAAGTTTATCAGCTTATGCTAGACAGTTCTTGGGTAATATGGAAAAACCAGATGTGGATTCCATTGACGGTCTTAGCCCTGCTATTTCCATTGACCAAAAAACCACCAGTAAGAACCCCCGCTCAACGGTTGGTACGGTGACTGAAATCAATGATTATTTACGTCTACTATATGCGCGTGTGGGCACACCTTACTGTATCAATGGGCATGGTGCTATCACGGCGTCTTCTGTGGAGCAAATTGTTGAACAGGTCTTGGCCCTCCCTGAACGGACTCGAATGCAGATTTTAGCTCCTGTTGTTCGTCGGAAGAAGGGGCAACACAAAACAGTTTTTGAGAAAATTCAAAAAGATGGCTATGTCCGTGTGCGCGTTGACGGGGATATTTTTGACGTGACAGAAGTGCCAGAGTTGTCCAAAAGTAAGATGCACAACATTGAGGTGGTTATTGACCGTCTGGTTAATAAGGATGGCATTCGCAGTCGATTATTTGATTCCATTGAAGCAGCTTTAAGGCTGGGAGATGGTTATGTCGTCATTGATACTATGGACGGCAGTGAATTGCTCTTTTCTGAGCACTATTCTTGTCCTGTCTGTGGGTTTACGGTTCCTGAATTGGAGCCAAGACTCTTCTCCTTTAATGCGCCTTTCGGTTCTTGTCCAACCTGTGATGGGCTGGGTATTAAGCTAGAAGTTGATTTGGACTTGGTTGTTCCTGACCCAAGTAAGACGTTGAGAGAGGGAGCTTTGGCGCCTTGGAATCCTATTTCCTCCAATTATTACCCAACTATGCTTGAGCAAGCTATGGCGAGTTTTGGGGTGGATATGGATACACCTTTTGAGGCCTTGACTGAGGAAGAAAGAGATTTAGTTCTTTATGGTTCAGGAGACCGAGAATTTCATTTTCACTATGTGAATGATTTTGGTGGTGAGCGTAACATTGACATTCCTTTTGAGGGTGTTGTGACCAATGTTAATCGCCGTTACCACGAAACTAATAGTGATTATACGCGCAATGTGATGCGTGGTTATATGAACGAATTGACCTGTGCGACTTGTCATGGTTACCGTTTGAATGACCAAGCCTTGTGTGTGCATGTGGGTGGCGAAGAAGGACCTCATATTGGTCAAATTTCAGAATTATCGATTGCCGACCACTTGCAGTTGTTGGAAGAACTGGAACTCACAGAAAATGAAAGTACCATTGCTAAACCGATTGTCAAAGAAATTCATGACCGTCTGACATTCTTAAATAATGTGGGACTGAATTATCTGACTTTGTCACGGGCTGCTGGGACTTTATCAGGTGGTGAAAGTCAACGAATCAGGTTAGCAACACAAATTGGTTCTAACCTATCAGGGGTGCTCTATATCTTGGATGAGCCTTCTATTGGATTGCATCAAAGAGACAATGACCGTTTGATCGAGAGCCTGAAAAAAATGCGTGATTTGGGTAATACGTTAATTGTGGTAGAACACGATGAAGACACCATGATGCAGGCTGACTGGCTGATTGATGTGGGGCCGGGGGCAGGTGAGTTCGGTGGAGAAATTATTGCCTCTGGAACGCCGAAACAAGTGGCTAAGAATAAAAAATCCATCACGGGTCAATATTTGTCTGGTAAAAAATTCATTCCAGTGCCTTTAGAGCGCCGTTCTGGTAATGGCCGATTCATTGAAATAAAAGGAGTAGCACAGAACAATCTTCAACACCTTGATGTTAGATTCCCTCTCGGAAAATTTATTGCTGTTACAGGGGTATCGGGTTCTGGTAAGTCTACCTTGGTTAATAGTATTTTGAAAAAGGCTGTCGCTCAGAAACTTCATCGGAATACCGACAAGCCTGGGAAGTATCAGTCTATTTCTGGTATTGAACATATTGAACGGTTGATTGACATCGATCAAAGTCCGATTGGGAGGACGCCGCGCTCAAATCCAGCAACTTATACTGGGGTCTTTGATGATATTCGAGACTTGTTTGCCCAAACCAACGAAGCTAAGATTCGTGGCTACAAAAAAGGACGTTTCTCTTTTAATGTCAAGGGTGGGCGTTGTGAGGCTTGTTCAGGTGATGGGATTATCAAAATTGAAATGCACTTTTTGCCAGATGTTTATGTGCCATGTGAGGTTTGCCACGGCAGACGGTATAACTCTGAAACACTTGAAGTGCATTACAAAGGAAAAAATATCGCAGAAGTCCTTGATATGACTGTGGATGATGCCTTGGTATTTTTCTCTGCTATTCCTAAAATCGCTCGAAAAATTCAAACGATTAAGGATGTTGGACTTGGTTATGTGACCTTGAGTCAACCAGCTACCACCCTCTCTGGGGGAGAAGCCCAACGGATGAAGTTGGCTAGTGAATTGCACAAGCGGTCGACAGGAAAGAGTCTGTATATTTTGGACGAACCAACGACTGGCTTACATACAGATGATATCGCAAGGCTTTTGAAGGTATTAGAACGCTTTGTAGACGATGGCAATACGGTTCTTGTGATTGAGCATAACTTGGATGTTATTAAATCTGCCGACCATATCATTGATTTGGGGCCAGAAGGCGGTGTTGGTGGTGGTCAGATTATCGCGACGGGGACACCAGAAGAGGTTGCAGGTGTCAAAGAAAGCTATACTGGTCATTATTTGAAGGCAAAATTATAGTAAAAAAATCCAGTGTTAAACTGGATTTCAGACTGAAGACAAAGTCCTTAGAATCACTTTTCTAGGGGCTTTTCATGATATTTAGGAGTATAATATAAGAAAAAGGACTTGTGAGGTTCTCCTATGTTACACAAAGAAAAACCTGATTATAACC
>NZ_JBWKAI010000026.1:0-32934 GCF_056500955.1 Streptococcus sp. F2 | reverse complement strand
ATAAAATCTTCCATCTCCTTCCAGGTTTCAATGCCAGCTAACTGACAAACGAAGACAAGAAATAGAATGGTTGATAAGGGGTAGCGAATTTTCCAAGATTGACGACTATCCAATTCACCGGCGCAATCATCAATAGCAATAATAAAATCAATCATCGTAGTCACCTCATCTATAGTGTACTACTTTGATTGATTTTGTCATTATGAATCTAGTTTTCTGAAAACAAAAGTTTCTTCATGCGTTTGGCGTGAATTACTGCCTTAAGCTCTTATCAGGAACTCCTAGAAGAGACTCCACCTCGGTCAAGAGAATATCTGTACTCTAGGATTGAGGGGGTTTATCAGATTTGGTTAGAACCTGTGAGGGCGTTGATGTGAGAAGATAGATAATCAATTTCACTATTTTAGACATGTAAAGTGCTTTTTGAGATTCATAATGTAAAGTAAATAACATTGATTTATCTATCATGGTTTTAACAAATTAAGTGAAAACCCATCAAAATCTGATTTTTTATATAGTTTGAAATGCTTTATGATAGCACGGTATCGCAGTCTTAGACTGTAGGCGAACTACGCCCGATATTTGCTCACCGAAACTCGCAAAATACGCTCTTTCGGAACAATTTTTACCTAACCTCAAAGACAGTAACAAGAAAAAGGAGTACCTCCCCCTTTTTTCTTGTTGAACTTACTCTAAGAGAGTACCTAATTGTCGTATATATTAAACTCTCTTACCAGATGACAATTTGATTTTCTGATCCAACCCACATACCATCTCCTTTAGAAATATGATATAACTTAGTAAATTTTTTAGAATTGGATAATAAATTATTAACTCGTAACTTATTAGGAGTATGAGAATCTGTCAAAGTCATCATCTCTAGGTACTCATGCCGATAGATAATCCGCCATAACTTGGCAAACTCCCTATAAAATTCTTCTAATCTGAGAGGGTAGTATTTTGAAATGATTTCTTCCAAACAGTTGAATCCTGCTATATCAGCTATATTCTCAGAAAGTGTCAATGTCCCATTTACAACACATTCATCTAGTTGCTGACCGTCATACTTAGCTTCTATTTTTTTTGAGATACACTGAAAATATGCTTCATCATCATGAGACAGCAAATTTTCGTATCTCCCATACTCATCAAATCGAATTCCATCTATATCAAAAGCATGTGAAATTTCATGAGCAACTAAAAAACCTAATCTAGATAAATTTTTAACACATGAATATTCCTTAGAATAAAATGGTTTTTGCAATATTCCTGCAGGCAATATAATCTTATTCATTTGAGCATGATAATAGGCATCTACAGTAAATGAATTAATATCCCAATTATATCTTTTAGCTTCATCCATCCATTTATTCCAACTTGAACGAGCTGAATTAGCTAGAATAGTATTTACATTGTCCACTAGTGTATCTTCAAGTAATAAATTATCTATTCTTTCTGGACGTGTTTTGGGTCCTCCAATTTGTACAACTATATTCTCTAATTTATTAATTATCTTTTTCCTAGTAGTTAAGGTTAATTCTAAACATTTTGCAATTTGATTCTTGTATTCCTGAATAATCATATCTACCAGTTTTTCAATATTTTTTTTGTCTTTTTGAGATAAAATTTGTTCAGAATACCAGTAACTTAAACTATTACCCAAAGCAAATTGTGTCAATTCATAAGCACTTTGCTTTTTATCCTCACTATTATCAATCCCCATTAACATACATCGAAACTTGGATGATAATAGATCTACTTTATTTGTTAAACAGGGAGCATACATAGTTACAACACCGTAGATAAGTTTCGCTTTAATATGTTTCCACATTTCTTTAGAATAAAAAATTCGGGCACATTCCTTCCAAAATTTTTCTTCTGAAACTATTATTTTATTTGGTATATCAGCTATTACATCTTTAAAAAAACGATTTAATGGTAGTCCAGGAGCTAATTGACAAAAATCATTGAAGTCGTAAACGATATATTCCTCAGTTAAACTCTCATCCTTCTGTGATATATGTTGTCCTAACAGTCTATCTAGTTCAATAACCTTTATCAAAATATCATCTGATTCTTCTCTAGAAAAACCAACCTCTTCCAATAATTCTCTTTGACAATTTTGCCAAGTATCTAATAAGTATCTCCCTTGTTCACTATCAGATTCATAATAACTCATATCTGGAAAAGTTAAGCCTGGAGCTTCAGCCCAAATCATATTTTTACGAGAATCCAAAAAATCTGGAGCGATATGAAATGGCAATAAATTAGGTTGCCCAAGTAGTTCTAACTCTGATAATTGCAAAATATACTCTTCAAATGACTCCATGGACTTATAGCGATTTAAAACGGGAATAAGCGGCCTTACGCCTAATAATTCTCTCTTTTTAAAATCAGAAGCCTGTCGATAAAATATCGTAAAGTTTTCTAATCCATAATCTTTTGGAACCCTGCCTTTTTCTACCCAATGATTTGTTTCACAATATAGAAAATCACTAATCCTATCTGTTAATTCTGAAAAACTATCCACGTGAGTTTGAGTATCTATTAATTGTTTACTGGCCAACCAATCTTGGTTAATTGTATTATAAAAATCATTTTTATAGTCTATCATATTTTCTCCTCGAACTAATCTTTTTGATTCTCTTAGAAATGCTACTAAATCAGCCTTACTAAGGGTATGCATTGTTAATAATTAGATATCTAATTTTAAGCTACTCTGCCGTTTTGAGGGTTTGTCTACATTCTGACTATATCTATTTTTAAAGAGTGTAAATATCATGATAATGAGATAATACCTCTTGTAATTCAATCAATGGCAAATGACGTTGAGTATGGTAGAGATAACTATTCAAAAGCAATGATTCAATGCATTGATGTAGTTTTTTACTATTACGGTATTCGCTTGTCAATAGCAATGTATCTGCTATTCCTAACATTCCCTTTCTATAATCTTCATACTGAGCAAATTCAACATAGAGAGCTTTTCTCAATTTTAAAATCAGTCGTCGGTGCTTTTCTCTGCCAGTATGATAGAGCATCTGTATAACTCCAGATAAGCCGTTACAAATATATGGGGAATAACAACCTCCTTCTATTGGAACCAACAGCCCATCATCTGTCTCTTCCAAACGATTTAACAGGATATTAATACCTGCCTCAGCTATATTTTTTAAACCTTGATTATCTACTAAAACAATCACTCCTGATAGTCCCTCAAGACCAAGATTTCGTTCTAAATTCATCAACCTAATAATAGCATCTTCACTTTCAGGAGTAGTTACTGCCATATCAATCAAATATTTTTTATATTTATCAAATTCTAGACATGAACGCTCAACTTTTTTTATAAACGAAATAGAACTATCTTTTAAGTCTGTTTTTGGAGGTAGAACCTCGTCAATATCGATTGATGTGGCATCCAGCGACTCTAGCCATTTTACCAGTCCATCTTTTGTAACCTCACCAGATAACAAATAAGTAATAAACTTTGATAAGTTACTGTCAATTCCATAAGAATTCAAAAGTCGATTTAGTAGATCCGTCTCTACTGTTGATTGCTCCGAAACAGTCAGACGTGCCAATAGGAAAAGAAGCATATTGCCTAATTTATGAAAATCTGCCTGCTTACCATCTAGAAAATTCCAAGATTTTAAGCTAATTTTACTTTCAATACCTACAAATGGTTTTTCTCCATATAAATATGAATTCTCCAAATCAATAAAATGTAGTTTCCCATGCTCATCTCGTATAAAATTATCTGGATGAATATCGTTTAATATCAATTGATTCGAATGAAGATAAATAAGTATCTTTACTAATGAATTGACAATGTTGAGAAATTCTTTGAATAATCTCAAATTTTTTTTCTTATGAATTCGAGAATAAGAATTAATCCCATAATCCTTACAGAAGTCAGTCAGAGAACTCCCTTGAATATAGCGATAGACATAGTACGAATTTATCCACTCATCAACTGCTTCAATAGGAGTTATAACTTGGTTTACACCCTTTTCTTTTAATTCCAGAGAAAGCTCATATTCTTTTTCACGTAATTCCTTTTTTTCAACATTATAAAAACTAAGAATATGTGGTCGAGCCTCTTTTAAAATTACTGGTGATGTGAATTTTTTATCAACTCCTAGATAAATATTACCTCCCCCTCTAGCGTTGTTATGGTTGGAACACCGTCTTGATAAACATTGGCTGAATCTTGAATTAAACCAAATCTATAGAACAATAGGCTTGAACCTTTGTAAGGACGATCACTTAAAATATAGATAGCTTCCTCTTTTTGAGGCAATAAACTAAATAAATCTTCCAGAGTTTTTATAAGAATAGAGGGAGAAGGATAAATAGTTATTAATTTACCTGATTCTGCAGCTAATTCACTTGTAGAAAAAACTCTATAAACGTCTTCTTTTTTATCAATGAACTTATAGGTAATGTTATTCATATCCAAATAGGGGCATACAATATCTAAAATAGTGTGATAATTTTGAAATGTCGCTGAAACATGAATTTTAAATCCAAAGATAATAGAAGGTAAATGTTCTATATTTCGATATGTATAGGACGGTGTCATCTATTTATGGATTGTTTTTGAAAAGGGAGTTTTATGTGTTTTGATAAATCTTTCAAGCCCATTTTCTTCATCATCAACATCATCTTTTTGATTATTCGAATTTTTTGATACTACATCTTCGACATCGTCATCATCTGAAAAATCAACTTTCCCAAAAATAACAAACTTATTTTTCTCACTCGTACTTGCTACTTTTTTTGTTGTTTCACCACCAAATACTAGTCCCAAAGTACCCAAAAGTGCAAGCGAACCTATAATAACCATTTTTTTCATTTTATGTACCTCATTCTTTTCTTCTTATAAAAAATTAGGGAATACTTCTCATAAAAGCATTCCCCTAATTTTAATTTGTTTTTAGAATTTACCAAAACAAATAAATGTGTTGACTGTTTTACCACGAGCTGCTTTTACCAGTTCAGGTTTGCGGTTCAAATCTTTAACAAATGTAGTCATTATAATTTCCTCCAACTATATAGATAATTGTGTTGTAGTTGTTGTAAGACTTACATGTACTATCCTACAGGAAATATTGACAACCTTTGAATTTATTACATATCTGTAAATTTTGATATGGTCGCTTCTATTTGTCTTGAAATATCATAGCAATCTAAAAATTCTGCTATTCTCTGGCATTCTTTCATTTCTTTTAAACCTCTAGCATTACCTTGTAAATAATTAAAATGTGATTTTAAAAATTTTAATTGTAATCGTTCAAATATATCCTGTTCTAATATATTTAAATTATCCAATTTTCTTATGAAACTAGCCGCTACTCTTTCTTCTCCTCTATTCAAAAGTTCACTTGCTAAGTTTAAAAGTATACGATACACTCTTCTACGATTTTCTTCTATTCCATTATAAAATTGTGTCCTGCTAACTAACTCGGTTCCTAATAATTCTAGTGCTCTTGTACTTAAAGCCCGAGAGGAGGTACCTAGAATCCATAACTCATAGAAACACCACTCATTAATTGACATTAAATAATCAGCTATAATCTGTTTTTCAGTATCTGGAATAGTTATATTTGAATCACACTTGTTAATCATTGAATGAAAAACTGCAATTAAGACACGGTCGGACTTACTGTTATGTTTTAAAACTTTCTTCTCATACTCTTGAATTTTCCTTTGAAGATAGCTAATATTACGGTTCTCTAAAGCATGGCGCAACTCTAATGAAAGGCGTACATCTTCATCTTGAAAGTAAGAACTATAAAAAGTTGAAAACTCTCCCTGTAGAATATCCATTCTTCCTAAACAATAAAAAAAAAATATCTACTGATAGGTTACTTTTCCCATTTTCAAATCGTGATAATTGGGCAGGAGTAACAAAATCACCTGCTACCTCTTTGAGAGACATATTTTTCGATTCTCGAATAATTTTAAAAACTTTTCCATATTTCCCCATTACAACCACCTTGTATTACATTTAAGTAACTTTTTTTAAATCTTACTAAAAATAGTTTAACATATTTTTTAAAAATAAATAAATAATGGAGAAAACAAATGAAAAAATTCATGACTTCACTAGTATTAGCAATTATGATATTTAATAGCTCTTCAACTTTACCAAACAAAAATTTACAATCAGATTATAATCATAAATCAACAATTAAACCACCCTCAAAAGAGTATAAGACACGAAGCATCGAGGGGAATTTGAGTTGGTAAATACAATGATAAATACTCCCAAACGAATCTTCTATTCTCTTTTTTTCAATGATTTATTGTCTGACTTTGGAGACACTCTCTATTATTTGGCACTAATGAACTATATTCTCTTGCTACCAGATAATAATAATATTGCTTTGTCAATTGTCACCCTATCGGAAACAATTCCTATTCTATTTAAAATAGTTATGGGGCATTTTGCTGATAAAACTGCTAGAAAAATCAATATTATTATCCTTACACAAGTCTTTCGATTCTTCTTATATATTATAGTCGGAATAGTTGTTTCTTTTAAGCCTGCACTCTGGATTATCATTATTGTCTCTTTTTTAAATATATTATCTGACTTAGCTGGACAGTTAGAGAATAGTTTGTATCTTCCTATTGAAATGCAGTTAATTGATGAAAGTGATAGGGAAAAAGTCTTTGCTTCAACACAAAGTATTTCTTCAACTCTAAATATCATATTCAAACTCAGTGGAGCAGCGCTAGTAACTTGGATTAGCTATCAAACATTAGCATTTGTTAATTCATTGACATTTTTAGCCTGTGTTTTATTTATGTTATTTATAAAATCACAACTAGAATCCATTATTAAAGCTTCTGACTACACTGAAATAAATCCCAATCAAAATTTACTAACAGCTATCAGAGAAGCTGTTACAGAAATCAAAAGTATCCCAAGTTTAGCAGAATTCTTAATTGTTATCTCTTGTATTAATGGACTATTCTCAATTACCACTCCATTAATCGTATCTACTATTTCTCAAAACAAGGATTTTATTATCGTAAATTCAGCCGCTACTATATCATTTTCTGGGGTGGTCATAGCGGTTAGTAGTATTTTAGGCATTATTGCATCAACAACTTTATTAGATAAAATTTCTTTAAAGTATATTCTTTACATTGCAGTAGCATTGTTACCAATACTTTTTGCCACTTTTATTTTACAAAATATTTGGCTCTGCTACCTTTTGTTATTTATTTTAGGAACCACAAGCGGTTCAATAAATCCAAAGTTTTATGGTTTTCTTATGAGTAACCTATCCCCTCAAAAGATCGGTATTTTAACTGGAAGTATTGGTATGATTATTCAACTTGGGATTATCATCTCTCAACTATCTTTTTCAATGTTAGTAATCCCTGCTTCTACAACGACTATTAGTTGGATATATTTAGTAATATCAGCATTATTAATCATTTATTTATTTCAACAATATAATATAAAAAAACAAAAAGGTACTTTATAAATGTCATCACTCTTAGAATTACAAAAAATAACGAAACAGTATGGAAACCAAAATGCAGTTGACCAAGTCTCTTTTAAAATAAAAAAAGGAGAAATTTGCGGACTTGTTGGAGAGAATGGGGCAGGAAAAACAACTCTCCTTAGAGTTTTGTCAGGTCTAATTAGGCAATCATCAGGATCAATTCATAAATCGACTAACTATCGAGTCGGAGCTTTAATTGAATCTCCTGCGTTACAACCTAATCTTCCTGCTTTTGAAAACTTAAAATACATGAGTTTACAACTTAATCTACAGATGAGTGACGATGCCATTTTAAATATACTTAATCGTGTCGGATTAGACACTGTTGATCCTAAAAAGAAATCAAAGAATTTCTCTCTGGGAATGCGTCAACGCTTAGCAATCGCTTTAGCAATTCTAGACAATCCTGACTTTCTCATTCTTGACGAACCTATCAATGGATTAGATCCTGTTGGAATCAAAGAAATGAGAAATATCATTTTAAATCTTAGGGATGACCATCACATGACAATACTGATTTCAAGTCATATTTTATCAGAGCTAGAATTGGTGGTGGATAGATATATTATCATGCACAACGGGAAAGTGATTAAAGAACTTCCAAAACAGCTACTTCAACAAGAATTGGAAGAACAAATTTATCTCAAAACTTCAACAATCCCTAAAACAATTGAGGTTTTTAAAAAACATGGAATTTCCTACACAGAAGTTGGCGAATATCTCGCCTTGTCCACTGATATAGACACTATGGTCATTGTGCACTATCTCATTGAAAATAAAATAGACCTACAAGAGATTTTTTCTAGAAAAATTTCTTTTGAGAACTATTATCTAAAATTAATCAGCAAAGGAGAAACGCATGATTCATTATCTTAAAGCGGACCTTTACAAAGTCTATAAGGAACGAAAACTAACCATCTCCCTTACTATCCTATTGCTACTTTCTCTGCTCTCAGCATTTCTATTTCATGGAAATAACTCTGTAGATTATAGTTCTACTCTGATCCAATTATTATCTCAATTTATCACACTCTTCTTTATTGTCCCTACAAATATTTTCTTTGGAGAAGATTTTTCTCATCGTACAATCAATAACATTATGATTAAACAACAACAAAGAAGAAGAATTTTTGTATATAAGGTTTCTGCAACAGTCAGTTTAAATCTAATATATGTTGCATTGGCTTATACCAGTTCAAGTCTGTTTAGAGTAATACTAGGAGGGGAAATTGATTCTTCTTTAATCTATAGAATATTTGTTCACCAACTTCCTCTGTTTCTTTGTATATCATTACTTTGTATCCTATTATTTATTATGCTAAGTAGAGTTAATCAAGCCTATCTTGCCTACATTCTAATTAGTCTTCTATTCGATAATATTGTACGTCTCATAGGAACAAACATAGTAAAACTAGAGCTATCCACAGAATATTTTTTATTTCTATCCTTACAAAACGCAGAGATAATATCTACACTAACACTCTTTATTAGTTTCATTTTTAGCCTAATATATTTCATTTTTAGTTATTCTATTTTTAATAAAAAAGAATTAAATTAAAATATTTTAAAAAATACGATTTGAAATTAATAAACACCTATTTCATTCCGAAAAAGCCAAATTTCAATTCCAAGTTAGCAAGCTCGTAGAAACTCCTTGGGAGATTTCTAGTCTAATATTTTTTTAGGATAGTTATTTATCCAATTTTCAATGAAAGCGACCTGTTTCTGGGTCGCTTTCTTAGTACCTTTTGGTAACAATCTTGTTATTGGGCGGTTACAAAGCAATAAGGGAAATCTCAGGGAAATTTTCAGGGAAATTTTGAAATTTTAAGCAAAAAAAAGACACCCAGGATAAAAATCCTGAATGTCCATAAACGTTGATATAACTGAATATTAACGTTTTGAGAATTGTGATGCCTTGCGGGCTTTTTTAAGACCTGGTTTGAAAAGTATTAGTTTGAATAAATTGCCAAACTCCTTAACACCAATGTTTTTTAGAATTTTAGTTAATATAAATTTTAATAAGTTTCAACTAGATTCAGTTGAATGGTGTGAATATTTCACTAAGTTATTTAAATAGAGCTAGCAATTTACCAAAATGTTCACACTACTATTTAAATTCAATTATTGTTGATTTTGAAACTTTATCTGAAAGAATCTGTATAACTCCCCTTAATTCAAGTATTTTAGCTTGACTCTTTAAAGTCCACTTAAAAGAAGTGGTAGGTGATAATATTCTCGTAAATATTTCTTTTCTTCTAATCAATTTGACTTTCACATTAAATTTAAAGACTCAAACCACTAAACTTTTCACCTAATGCTATCTCACCTAATTGCTCAATAGCTCCTCGTCCATCATTGATAGTATAGAACTTCAATCCTTTAATCTTCACGCCATCTACTTCTTCCTCGAACACTAAATCGGATTCATGATCGTTAATATACATTAATAAATCTTCTTTCCACTGCTCACTCTCTAAAAGTTTGATACCTTTTGGTTCGATAAATATCTGTAAATAATAATCTGAGTTGGCAAGTAATAAGATAAAATCAGGTTGAAATGCTTCGAAATGAATATCGTTGGTATCTCTATCAAATTGATGCAACTTCAATTTGTCGCTTTTTACAGACTCACGATGCATATTTTCATCCATACGTACTAAATATACTTCACTATACTTTTCAGTTAGTACTGCAATTCGTTCTTTGATTCGAGCTACCAATTGTTGCTCTGTTTGATTTATAAATGCTGAATCATATACGAAGAAATCTTCATTAATATAATCTTGTCTACTTACATACTGAAAAACTTTCATACCAAATAAATTCATCCGTCCAGTATCATAATTCGGTTGACGTTTCTTATAATCAGTTATATATTCTCGTATTGGATATCCTATAAATTTATTGGTTCCAATTTCTTTACGATAACCATGCCTGATCTGTTGCTCCACCTGCCTTAAATAAATCTCAAATATCTCTAGTTTCGATTCTGGACTAAGGTCTTTGCTTCCCATACTTTTAGGTATTACAGCATAGATGGTTCTATTATTTAAGTTTAACCATGATTCATTCAAGAATTCTTTTCTCGATTTTAATACTGGTATATACTTTTTTAAATGATCAAAATGATAAAATGAATTTCGATTAAAAGCTTTCATAACTAATCTTGAATCTAATTGAATTACTTTTTGGAATGTATCAGAAAAATCATCTTGAACCTTATTAGAGTCGTAATTATATTCCTTTGTATTAAATTGCCAATTAACAATAATATCTGAACGATTGTCTACACCATATTTTGATAAATTGTCATAATGATCATCAGATACTATAACCCGTTCATTATAAAATATCAATCCACTCTTCCAAATATCTGTTTTTTTGAATGAAGGCTTTACTTTAACGTCAATCAACGGATTTTTCTTATCTTCCCCAGTTGGTAAATTCATTTCATTCAATGACTCCACCAGATTTTTTAGATATTGTGGTTCATTAATAGTATGGTAGTGCAATGTTTCAAGTAATAAACTATCAGCACCGCCAGCTTCGAAACGTCTTTTATGTGAAATTTCACCATTCAATCTAAAAGGATTATATCTAGCTCCACGTCCTATAAGTTGTGCTTCTGCCATGGTTGATACTTTATTCCCCTTAGCATTATCAGTATCAGAAATACGTACAATATCATAAAGGTTTAGCACATCCCATCCTTCAGTTAATTTCGCGACAGCAAAAACGACTCTGTATAAGTTTGAAGGATTTTCTAATGTATTTAATACTTCATAATAACCTTTCTCTAACATGTTCCCACGATCAGTATCATTGGCATTAATGATTCGGTTATTAGAAAATTGACGTTTCATTTCTCTAACAATTTCAGGTAAGTTATTAACGTTGTTCAAATAGTAACTATATGTTCTATACAGAGTTTCACTCTGTTCTTCTGACTTTTCATTAAATCTCAATCTAATAAACGACTCTATTTGTTGTGGATTTAGGTTTTCAATTAGATTTAAAAATTTACTTTCGGCTTGATTAGAATCAATTATTTTCGGAGATTTAAATAATATAACCGGCTTAATTTCAACATTATACATTTGTTTAGCATACAACCTTCTATACTCGCTTAACAAAATAACATCCATCATATTATCTATATCTTTGTTGCTGGATTGAATCCTTCGAATGTTCTTTGAATATCCATCAAGTATATACTTGTCCAGCGAATAACGAAATATTATTTTATCTTTATATTTCTCATAGACGTGTTTGTTCTCTAAATCAATAGTTGCCGTAAACTCTAATAATCGATTCTCAACATTTGATTCCAGTATCAACTCAATCGTTCTTTCCCAAGAACGTTCATCATCTTTTTCTTTCTTTGTACTAGCTGAATAATGATGGGCTTCATCCGCTAAAATAACCGTTTTATTTTCCTTATATTCTGTCAATCCCATAGTATTTTCTTTTTCAGTAAATAAATCACTTGCAATACCTTGAATTGTATCTAACTTTATGTAAATAACATTTTCTTTAGATATCTTTGGAAACTGTTTTACTTGTTCAATACGAATTCGATTGCTTTCAATTTCAATGGGATGGTTGAATAAATTTTTTATGGAGCTAATATCCGTTAAATTATCAATGGTTTTTTGTAGGACTGAGTTTGTATTTACCGTAAATAGAAATCTTTGATACCCCTTCTCTTTAAACAAATATAAGATTATACCTGCCATTAGATCAGTTTTCCCAGATCCTGTTGCCATGTTGAATAGAACATGATTTGATTGCAAGTATTTAAACTCATTATAATTTAATGAAAAGTGAAAATAATGTAGTGCCTTATCTTGATAATATCTAAAATGATGTTTCATATTATCATATATATACTGTGGGGTTTGATAATTTATCGTTCGTTCTTCTAAAGTTCCATCATATGCCATCAATGCATCTAATAGAGGTAAACTTGATTTCTTAACCAATGAAATCATCCTCCTTATAGAATGACTGATTAAATGAGTAATCAGTATCTGAAATTAAATCACGGACATTCACATCATCAATTTCAGAATAATTATAATAGAGTTGATTCTTATCAATTATTTTCAATAACAATTTTTTCTGTTCATCTAATAATGGTTCTTTCTCTAGAATATCCTCTAATTCTTGTAAATCTACTTTGAAATTTATATCTACATTCTTTAGCATTAGATTATAAATCTTGAATAAACTTTCGCTATCAATTGCTTTATATATTTGATTTATATAACCTTGACTCTTCTCCATTAATTCGGTATAAATAAATGAACCGCCCCCATGCCAATCAACAGCTTTAGAAATACCCCCTTGCTCTCCTTCAATAACTTTTTGAAGGCGGGGTACAGATACGGTATTAATATAGTCCATTTGTTCAATTCCAATAAATCGACGATTCATCTTCATAGCGACAGCTTGGGTGGTTGCTGAACCCATGAAAAAGTCGAGAACTAAATCTCCTTCATTGGAGCCTATATGAATAATTCTTTGAAGTAACTTTTCTGGTTTAGGTGTGGAAAAATCATACTCAGTATCTTCAAATAATCTAGAAATCTCTTTTCTAGCTTCTTGATTGTGTGAAACTTCTTGATGTTTCCAAATAGTTCCAGGAGTTAGTCCTTGTTTTACATCAGTTAAAAATCTCTTTAGCCTAGGAACGTTATCTCCTGATTCTCCAAACCAAATTCTATTTTGTGATATTAATTTACTTAAATTTTCTTTTGAAGTTCTCCAACATCTACCTTTGGGTGGATTTATTATTTTTCCTGACGGTGTTTCAATAGGATAATCGTATTCTTTTGAATAAGTCCGAACTGTTAAATCTGAAGATGACCATGGACCTCTCGGATCATTATCCGGATTTTTATATCTTTCATTCATTTTTTCAGTTCTCGCCAACAAGTTTATTTTGAATTTATCTATATTTTTACAATATACAAGTATATGATCGTGCATATCAGAAAAGAAAGTCGCATCATTTTGAGGGGAAAATTTCTTTTCCCATATGATATTTCCTATAAAGTTCTCTCTACCAAATAATTCATCGCAGAGGACTTTTAAATAGTGTGACTCATCATCATCAATATTTAACCAAATTGATCCCACTTCACTTAATAACTCATTAGCTATAGATAATCTATTATAAATAAAATTCAACCATGTTGAATGGTTAAATCTATCATTATACATAAATGAATCATTTCCAGTGTTATATGGTGGATCAATATAAATCAACTTTACTTTTCCAGCATACTTATCCTTCAAAGTATGTAATGCTAATAAATTATTTCCTTTAATGATTAAATTATCCTTATCATCAAAATTAGTAATTTCATGTTCTCCCTCTACATCATACCTTTTTGCATTAATTAAAATTTTTTTATCTAACATGATGTCAATTTCTTCGGAAGCAATTACCTCGTTATAAAAAGGCTCATCAGGCTTCAAATCATCTTTTTCAATATCTTCCTTTGTCATTCCTGCCTTTAGAACTGTGTCCTTATATGGAAAATCAAGCACTATATCGGATGATTCATCTAAAAACTTCCCATTAGAAGTTAATCCTATTCTCTTAGTATATTTTGTATGTGAATCCATCCAATAGTCATTCATTTCGAATGTCTCAATCAATTTATTGGTTTCAAATATCGTGTATTCATCGATTTTTTTAAAGTAATGCTTTTTAATTAAAGGCGCATTCAACATTGCTAAAATTAATTCTTCATCATATTTGTCAATATCCTCAATTACTTTAGATTTATTTAAATAACTTCCTGTATAATATTTATTACCAAATTGTTTCAATACAGAATGTAAACTATTCAAAATTTGCGTTTCCATACATTCACTCCTATTTTATGTTTCAATTTATAGTATTGTCTATGCTTACCAGATAATAATTCACTTGACATTTACTCCCCACTCGCATTTGTCAAATAATAGTTCTTCTTCAAGCAATACTTTCTTTATATACATCATGTTTCAACTATAATTCTATTACTTTATGATTACTTGGTAATTTTATTTTTTCTATTTTCCATGCAAACAAATCATAATATAATTGATGAACCATTATTAAACTGATTAATAGTAACTGCCTATTCTTATAATTGTACCTAAAAGCCCTTAATCCTTGCTCTGTATATTTAAAATGAATTATTTTATCTTTTCTGAACTTTTTAAGTAATCCAAGATACTTCCCAGCATTAAAATAATATTTTAACAAACTATACAAAATTTTTTATGCTTCACTTTTCTTTTTGTTCATCAAAAATATTCTGATACTTTTGTTCAATATCATATTTTTCTTTTTCATAATATCGAAAAATCTCTTCAAAATTTAAAGCAAATTGACTGTCAAAAAATTTAATAAACCAAAATAATTTATTACCAAAATCATCCAAATAATGTTCTAAAACTTCTTTTTTTGAACTAGACTTATCTTTTAGCTCATCTTTTGAAAAATATTTTAATAAATCTATTTTTTCATTTTCTTTACCATATTTTGGAATTAGTAATCTATTCATTTCTTGAGCTTTTTTTATTGAGCGATTATATTCGTCCATACTAATTAAACTTACAATTGTAGAGGATATTAGGTCAAATTCATCACTATCATTTATCGCTGAAAGATGTTTGTCTAGATAAGGTAATAAAATTTCTCTATAATTTTCATTCTCCTCTATCTTAAATTTAAACGGTTCTAAGTTATATTTTTTATATAGTTCAGCAAATTTCCAATCATTAGCTAACTTAGGCTCTAATTCATATGCTTTCCGTATAATATCTGAATCATGGCCATATATTAATTTTCCACTTATTAACATTTTTGAAAGTATATTAATAACTTCTGGATAATCTCTAACTGTTCCAACTGGATAACTACTACCTGATCTAATAAAAGGATTACTCAATGAATCTATTCCTTCAAATATTTCAAATAAGTATTCTCTTGGTGTTCCAAAGATAAACTCAGTTAAATCTTGGTCTGGTTTATCAGTCAATGATAGAATTTTTTTCTGGATTTTAGGCCTTGGTGCAACTCTGCCTTTCTCATAGTTATTTACAACACCCCTAGAAACACCAATTCTTTCTCCAAACTCTTCCATTGAGTAATTATTTAATTTTCTTAAGTCATGTATTTTTTTACCTAATCTTATTTTCGTTTGAGTATCCATTTGTTTTATCCAATCAATTTTTGTATCTTTTTTTATGTAAAATGTTGACTTTATTTGTGATACATTGTATAATTCTTCTTGTGAAGGTAAGTTTTATTTTTTTATTTAATTTGTATCTTTTTAAAAAGATACAAAAGAAAATTCTCTTATTCTTTATTATAACATACAAGGAGGTTTGTTCCATGCAACAAACAAAACAATTTTTAGATGCTTCAATTTCAATATTAGGGAATAAATTTATCGCAATTTCATATGAAGATAGCGTTAAATTTAACACCTCAGAAAAGGATGGAATAAAATTGATGGTTTCACTTCAAGATGAAAATTCACCAGTTTTTCTAGATTTGATTCAAGTTAAAGTGAGAAATACTAGTCCTAACTTATCAGTACATGAGTTAGCAAATTTAAAAGGCAAGCAAGTCAATTTTAAAAATTTAAGAATAGGGATTTATAACAGTCAATTTACTTTTGCTGCTGAAGATGTCTCAATAATAAATAAATCTGCTAAAGGAAATGAATAATGAAACATAAAGCAATAATACATATTATTCCACTTTCCAAATTTGTTTATTTGATTCCAGTCTTACTTGGAATGATTCCATTAATTAGTTACACGTTAATTACTCAAATATATAAAATACTAAACGGTTCAAATACTAATGATAACTTTAATAACTTTTTATTTTGGTCAATTGTATTTTTAATTGTTTCAATATTATTTTCAATAATCTTATTTTTAAAAAAGCAGTACTCTTTGAAATCGAAATTAAAACAAATAATATATAATAATAACTTTTATTCAAAAAATGAGCATGTAAGAGAGATATCAAAATCTTCGTATTTTCTTTTTTATAAAAAGAATAGTAAATTATTTTTAGAGTTCCATCCAAATGGTTTAAGTGTTGCTAATAAAATGAATGAACTTCAACCAATTTTAGAAACTGCATTAAACTTATACGTTGAAGAAGTAGACGATAGTAAGCCTAATTTTACATTATATGTTCTTTCTAAAAACAATGGGGGAAATAGAATCGATGTTAGTGAAAAATGGTGAACCTTTTATACAATTAGATAAAGAAAAAAATGGTTTTGGCATCTGGATCCTATGGGACAAGTAAGTGGACCTCGCTCAAGTGGAAAAACATTTTTTCTATACTATTTAATGTTGAGTGTTGCAGAAATAGGAGCAGATATTTATATCCTTGATCCAAAACGTAGTGATTTTTCCTCTCTCAAATATTGCTATCCTGAATCAGAAAGAGAATCACACGTTGCAACAACGCCAAATTCTATATGCAAAGTTTTAAGAGAATTAACTGAATTAATGAATGATAGATATGAAAAATACTTTCAAATTTCTTCAAGCACCCTTGGCTTTGATGCACAAAAATTAGGTTTACGTCCAATTTTTATTTTTTTTGATGAGGTACTATCCCTAATCGAAGAAGATAAAAAATTAGGAAAAGAGGCAGAACAATACCTCAAACAAATTATTTTAAAGGGTAGACAATCTGGTATTTACATTATCATTTCTTCACAAAGGCTGAGTGCTGACGTTTTAAATACAGTAATCCGAGAAAATTGTGGACTAAGAGTCATATTTGGAAAAGTTCAAGAAGAATCCTATAGAATGGCTCTAGGAGAATCTTTTAAAAAATTACCTAGAGCTGAAAAAGGTGTTGGAAAAGGATATATTTATCTAGACGGTCAGGGATGGCAAACGCCTAAAGCATTTATTGCACCATATATGGATAGTTCGAAGATGGATATTAAACAAATTTTTAAAAATCTATTGAATAATCCTCCTAAGGTTTATAAAGAATAATTAAGTAATAATTATCGCACAATAACAGTCCCTTATCTGTATAGAAAAAATTCGTCAACCTCGTTGACGAAAACGGAGTGGTTTTAGGCAGAGCCGATTCTATACAAATTAGGGACTTCCAATAGTGCGTAGCACTATTGCCTTTATTTATTATATAGGCAAACATTACGAGAAATTAGGACAATATGTTATACAATAAAAAGATTGTACAAACTCCTTCTTATCTCGAAATATGGGAATATGGAACTCCAATAAAAATAGGATTTACAAAGAAAAAGACTTCAAGTAAAACAAATAAAAAAATTGATGATATTGATAAGTTAAAACGATTAGTTAAATCACGAAAAAATGCAAAACATGAGTTGATGAGATTAATAGACACAAATTTTGACGAACGATTAACGAAATTTATTACAATAACGACTAAAGAAAATATTCAGGATCGAAAAATTTTTAACCAAGAATTTGATAAATTTATGAAACGATTAAACTATAATGTTTTTCACTCCAAGAAAAAAATGATTAAGTATGTTGCAGTTTTGGAAAAACAAAAACGAGGTGCTTATCATGCTCATATTTTAGTTTTCAATCTCCCATTCATAAAGTTTGAAAAACTTCGAGAATTATGGAAACTTGGAAGTATTAGAATTAATAAAGTGAATGTTGACTCTATAGATAATAGGGGAAGATATATCACAAAATATATGGAAAAAGGTATAGGGCAAGAACTAATTGAAAATAAAGGGAAAAAATCATATTATTCTTCTAATAATCTGAAACAACCATTTATGACAAAACTATTAGATGATGATTCTATTGATGACCTTGTATCTGACAAGTTTATTGTAAATCAATCCGAATACATCTCAAAAAAATATAAGGATGGTGAATGGATTGAAAATAAAGTTAAATACCGGAAAGTTAAAATTTGAAAGAACATACTATGCAAGTTATTTTACCTGATGAACAAGTTAAAGAAATTCAATTATTAGTTTCAAATGTTATCAAGTCAGAAATACAACAATTTAAAACTGATATTGGTCTTGAAAAACCATATTTGAATAAACTCCAAACTTGTCAGTATTTAGGTATTTCAAATAATACTCTAGACTCATGGATTAAGTTGGGTTTACCTGTAATTAAAATAGGAAAAACAATTAGATTTGATAAAAATGCAATAAATAGTTGGCTACAAAGCCACTAAAATTCTACCATGGTTCTTTAAATGACCATGGTTTTTAGTAAAGGTAAAAAGGACAGTAATATGACAATTACAAAAACCAAGAATGGCACTTATCGCCTGAGAGTATATATACCAGAAGAAGCAAAAAAATCACTCGGTATTGATAAAAAATTAATAGAAAAAAGGTTTAAATTAAGAAGTGATGCAAAGAAATATGAATTAGAACTTCAAAATAAAATTGATAATGCACTCAATGGTTCGTTTCAAAATATTCATGATACTGGTGATATATTATTCTCAGAATTCTACAAAAATATTTGGTGGAATTCTTATAAATCTGGTCAAACCACTACTACAAATAAACCACCATCAAAAGTTACAATAGATAATACTGAAATTGTTTTTAGACTTCATATTTTGCCATTGTTGGGTAATTATTCAATAAACTTTTTGAATCAGAACAAACAAGTAGTACTTAATCTATTAACTAAAAAAGCAGAAGAATATGCGAATTTCAAAGTAATAAGAAGTTATGTCAATTCAATATTTGACTGGGCTGAAGAACTTGAATATATTGAAGCAAATCGGGTTTCAAAGACAATTAAGAGAATAAAGGCTACTAAAAAAATAATGTTACAAGAATCAAAAGAAGATTCAGACTTATTTTTATCTCAAAAAGAACTATTAGAATGGTTTAAAGCGTTTGAAGAAGATCTTTTAAATAATAAAATTCTTTTTAAGGATTATGTTTTATTTTATACAACCTTTTTCCTTGGAGATAGGAAATCGGAAACTTATGCTTTACAGTGGAAACATATCGACTTTAATAGTCGTCAAATTCAACTAGTACAAGCCCTAGATAAATACAAAAACAAAAAAGCTACAAAAGGAAATAAAAAAACCACCTTTAATATCCCTCTTGAATTACAGGAACTACTTATTTCTTGGAAAAATCAACAAAAATTGGAACTCAGTAAACTTGGAATTAGTCAAACAAATGATCAATATGTTTTTACTTATATAGATACCAAAGGAAACTTAAATAGTCCTCTTCATACTGATTACTTAAATAATAAGATGAAATCAGTTAATAGAAGACATCCTGAGCTAAAGCATGCTACTCCACACAAATTAAGGCATACTGGAGCAACACTTGCTAAACAAGCTGGAACATCCTTGGAGGACATTTCTCAAGCTTTAACGCATAGTGATACCTTAATTACTAAAACATATGTTAATACATCAAACATAGTTCCTATGACTGTTGGTGAAATAGCCTTTAGAAATTTAAAAAACGAATAGTGTGAATTTTGGGGGAAAAATGGTGTGAAAAATCATAAATATTTACAAAAAAACACCCCATGGTGTGAACCATGAAGTGTTTCCAAATGTTGATATATAAGTGTATATTAACGTTTTGAGAACTGACTTGCTTTACGTGCTTTCTTAAGACCTGGTTTTTTACGTTCAACCATACGTGCGTCACGTGTAAGAAGGCCAGCGCGTTTCAATGAATCGCGGAAGTCTGGGTCTACTTGAAGAAGCGCACGAGCGATACCATGACGGATCGCACCTGATTGTCCACCGTAACCACCACCAACAACGTTTACGAAAACGTCGTATGAACCTTCAGTTGATGTAACTGCAAAAGGTTGGTTGATGATCAAACGTAGGTCAGCATGTGGGATGTATTCTTCTACATCTTTTTTGTTAACAGTGATTTTACCAGTACCTGGAACCAAACGAACGCGTGCAACAGCGTTTTTACGACGGCCAGTACCTGCATATTGTGCTTGTGCCATTATTTAATGCTCCTTTCCTCTTAGATAAGTCCTGAGATGTCAAGTACTTCTGGTTGTTGTGCTGCGTGAGTGTGCTCACCGCCAACGAAGACTTTCAATTTCATACCTTGTGCACGTCCAAGAGTGTTATGTGGAAGCATGCCTTTAACTGATTTTTCAATCAAGCGAACTGCGTTTTTAGAGCGAAGTTCACCAGCAGTGATTGATTTCAAACCACCTGGGTACATTGAGTGAGTGTAGTAAACTTTATCAGTCGCTTTTTTACCAGTTAATTTAACTTTTTCAGCGTTGATAACGATAACGAAGTCACCTGTATCAGTGTGTGGTGTGAAAGTTGGTTTGTTTTTTCCGCGAAGTACGCTAGCAACTACTGCAGAAAGACGTCCAAGTGGCACATCAGTTGCGTCAACAACGTACCATTTGCGTTCAACTTGGCCTGGTTTAGCCATGAAAGTTGTTTTGTTCATGATTTCTCCTATACGAATTCGTAATATTTGTTTACAGGGTGATGGGTGTTCCGTCCCATCGAAGGTATTTGGAAGGTTCCGGGGCCTTTCAAATGGGGTAAACAATACCGCCTACTATAATATCAAACTTAACAGGCTCTAGTCAAGTGCTTTAGCTATTTTTATTGGATTATTTTTTTTCATTTTTGGGGAATGGCAGAGCTGCTCTACTGATGTTAATGGGAATCATCAACCTCCCAAAAAAGGTCATCTAAGGTCTTATCAAGCACTCGACAAATGGCAATGCAAAGATTAATCGTTGGGTTGTAATCACCTTTTTCAACAGCGGCAATCGTTTGCCTGGAGACGCCTACTAAATCTGCTAGAGCTTGTTGAGACAAATCCTTGCCTGCACGCGCTGCTTTTAATTTGAGGTTCTTCATTCATCTGCCTCTTTAGCATCCAGATAATGACGATAGAGAATACTAGCTCCCATACTAAGAAGCGTTATTCCTAACACCATCAGAGACCCACTGCCGCCAACCTTGAAAAAGCTTCCCATTTTAAGCGGTCCTGTCATCATCTCTCTTACTGCCAAGCCTATAACGACTAAGCTCATTCCTGTTGCTATCATTCCCATTAGTATTCCGTGTTTTCCAAAGCGCCTATCCACAAATGGGGATGCTCCGTTGAGGTTACAATATGTCGTTTGAACTGCCAACCCTCCCCAGAGAGTCAACGTAAAAAGGAAACTTGCAGATACCAATTCCTCTGAAAAGCGGCTAATAAAGATTGACAACCAGGCAACCACAATCATAAACCAAAATCCAATAGTGTATCCTTTGAGAAGAATCTGTTTTTGGCGTTCATCATATTTGGGCAGCTTCTGATCGTTTCTTACCTTAGCATCTAGTACTTCTTTACTATCTATTCTCGTTTGGAGCTTTTTCGCTGTCTTTAATCCCCAGATCAATAATATGAGAAGGCTAGTCAACACAAGTGCTGCGCCTCCAAATAGGTAACGTTGAAAACTGGTTTTAGCCAACAGTGTCGCCACTAACACAACCAAATCCAGCACTGCTGTTATGATCATAAACACCCATTGTGACTTCACTACATTTTGTTTGCTATCAAGCATGGTTCACTTCTCCTTTAAAGCTTTATATGACAAATTATAAATTATTTTTATCTTTTTGTCAAATATATTTTACACTACGATTGATTTAACTATAAAAAAAAGGATTGATGATTTCTCTTCAATCCTCATAACTGATTAACGGGGATTCTGCCCAATAACAAAAACCGCCAAGGTGTTAGGTCCAACATGAGCTGAAATCACTGGTCCCAGAGGCATCATAAGTATGTCGCTAATAGCCTCACGTGCTAGAAGTTGCTCTCGTAACTTCTCAGCACCCTCTTGTCCACTGGTGTAAGACACAATCACCGTCGAATCCGCAATATCTTTTTCCACCTGCGCTACCATTTCTTTGATGGCTTTTTGACGGCCTCGAATCTTTGCGATAGGAACTAATTTCCCTTGTGCATCAATCCACAAGAGAGGCTTGATGCTGGCCAAGCTACCTAGAAAAGCAGAACTTTTTGATAACCGTCCACCGCGCATCAAATGAAAGAGATCATCTACCAAGAAATAAGTG
This sequence comes from Streptococcus sp. F2, assembly GCF_056500955.1. Taxonomy (NCBI): domain Bacteria; kingdom Bacillati; phylum Bacillota; class Bacilli; order Lactobacillales; family Streptococcaceae; genus Streptococcus; species Streptococcus sp. F2. The sequence continues at coordinate 10,281 of NZ_JBWKAI010000026.1, read as the reverse complement.
CGTAGTCGAGGTAAGATATCTTCAATAAGCACTTTGGTTTCGCTAATCGTTTTGCCACTATCTCTAGCTTCCGCAGCTAGAATCGTTAAATAACCTTCACCGCCTGAAGCAGCCAAAGTGTCAACAACTTCTATCACGGCATCTGGATAATCTTCTAACACCATATCACGAGCCATCATAGCACTGTGATAGGTTCCTGAAAGGACTGATGAAAAAGCTAAATACAAAAGAGGCTTTTGATGCTTCGCATGCTCTCTGAAAACTGCCTCAAATTCTCCCACATTAATTTGACTGGTTTGAGGATGACTACCTGCTTTCATTTTTTCCAAGAGAGAATCGCTCCTAAGGCGATCTGGCCCTACCGTTTCATAGACCTTACCATCACATGTAATGGTTAATCCCATAAGAACTATATTATGGTCGTCCGCCCAAGAAGGGCACAAATCCGCAGTGGAATCTGTCATTAAAGTAAAAGTCATGGCGTCTCTCCTCATTAGATGTTCTTATTTAATTTGAACATCAAATTATTATCGCCTTATTCTATCAAAAAAACTCGCACTTGGCGAGTATAAAACTATCAATCCTCTAAATGCGTCATGAAGTCTTTTAATTGATTCATTTGACTTTGATCAAATGGTCTCAGTTTGGGTGTTTTTAAGTCAATTGCCTGAGCCATTTTATCTAAATCAGCTTTGACCGTATTAACCCTTTGCTCTAACTCTCTAGCAGTTACCCGCAGGGCACCTTGGGAGAAAATGGTCCACTGTTCATTCAAATCACTGGTTGCCACTTCTACTAAGTGAATCGCAGTGTTTAACTCTGCAGCCATGCGTTCAATGTAAGCATCAGCCGTTTCTTCTTCTTCGGTAAACACAACGGAGATTTTGTATTGGTCGTAACGCTGTCTCAATCCTGGCACATATTGAGCATCAAAAACACAAATAATGTTAATATTCTCAAAATGGGCATAATGGTTAAGTTTTGTTAAAAGTATGTTACGTGCCTGATCTAGCTGATTGGTTTTAAATAGTTGACGTGTAGATTGCCAAAAAGCAATCATATTATAACCATCAACTAACAAAATACGTTTTTTCATTAGTTATAGTCTATTACGGAAAACTTCATACATCAAAATAGCTGCCGCGACACTAGCATTTAGGCTTTGTACATGACCGTTCATCGGAATCGTAATCATCTCATCAACCTGTTTTTTAATGTTGGCCGAAATCCCTTTCCCTTCATTTCCAATAATCAGGGCTAACTTCCCGCTGGTATTCCAACGATGCGAGGGTGTTCCATTCATGTCTGTACCAAATGTCCAGAATCCTTTTGCTTTCAGCTTATCCAGCGTTTGACTGAGATTAGTTACACGGGCAATCGGAACATGCTCCACAGCTCCTGTTGACGTTTTTGAAACAACCGGTGTGACGCCGACGGCACGATGTTTAGGTATAATCACCCCACACACATTGGTCGCGTCAGCTGTTCGCAGAATAGACCCTAAATTATGAGGGTCTGTCAAACCATCTAAAATCAAAATCAAAGGGTTGTCTTCTTGCTCTCCTTTTTCTAAAATCACATCTAACTCGGTATAAGCAAAGGCTGATACTCTAAGAACAAAACCTTGATGAACTGCTCCTTCTGTCATTTCTGATAAGGTTTTCTTAGGGGTCCAGGAAATAGACACCTTCTTCTCAGTGGCTAAACGCTTGATGTTATCAACGTTTTTTCCTCTTAAATCCTCTTGGATATAGAGTTTGTTTCCTGTATTAGCATGGAGACTTTCCGTCACAGCATGGACACCATAAACGATGTCGTTTGTTTCAATAGTATCTTTATCTTTCATAGTTCTTATTATACCACGGATGCCTCAAAATAGATGTGTCAGCTCATTTATTTTCGCTTAGCGACTTTTTGGATAACAAGAAACAAGCTCAAAGCAACGACTGTCACTAAACCTGATAAAAGCCAAGGAAATCCTTTTTTAGGTTCCGTCTTCTCTTCTTCTCGGTCTGCTAACATTTTAGTGCCTTGGTTTTTATCTTCGTGAGCACCTGAAGTAACCTTAGCAGATGCTGTTTTTTGAGAAGTATTCCCTTGGGTTGTTCTTGTTATTTGCTGGTTAGCATTGCCATTTGTCCCTGAAGCCAAGTTTGACTGCTGCCCATCAGTTGTAGTGCTAGCAGTAGACTGGCTGTTTTGGTTGGGTGTTGTGGTCTTTTTGTCATTACTTGTTGGGGATTTTTTAGCTTTAGTCTGATCAAAATGAACAGCTGTCGATTGACCACTAGCCACCGCTTCCTTGTCCTGAACACTCACCGCAACACGGTAATCATTGCTTTTTAGACCAGTTAAATCAAACCAAGCTGTAAATCGACGTTGTCCTGGTGTCATGGTATAAACCCAGCTGGTAATGGTATTGCCATTGGCATCTTGAAGCATAACAGTTGCTTGAGCAGATTGACTAACCGGTTGCTCGGTCGCAATAGTTGCGTCAATATACGGTTCATTTCCACGCATACTTGCGTCTACATTAACCTGATTAGTTTTGGTTTCTGCGGTCACCTTGTCTGGTTGACTGTCCTCTGCATGGACAGCATAAGGTGAGCTCACAGATAAAACAGAAGCTATAAGTAATGTGGTTGAGATTAATCCAAGTGATTTTTTTATAGATGTCATAACAGGGGCCTCCTCTGTGTTTCGTTTTTTTACTCTTTCATTATAATCTATTCGAAAATTTTTGCAATAGTTTTGTGTCTTTTTTGTTAAAAATATTTCAAATATATTACAATTATTTCTTTAAAAAGTCAGTAAGTTCCTCTAAGAGAATTTGTCTATCATGTCCTCAAAAAATAGTATCACTGTTTGCATTCTATGAGGCATAAGCGGATCCAAACTCATACGTTACGCCCAATCAAAAACGCCAGAAACATGACATTTCTGGCGTTCGGAAATTTTAAGACCTAGGTTAAAAATCTAGTAAGGCGTTGCTACCGTCCGTGCTACCTAAGTCAAGTATCATAAAAAATAATAACTTTGAAGAGAGTAGACTTTTTCTTCAGTCTGAATCTCCTTTAAAGAGCTTTTCTTTAGTCGTCAACGCATTCTTTAATGGTTGCTTTGTGGTCAGTCATGCTTTGAAGGGCGTATTCCAAAATAAGAATAATAAAAAGCGTCAGTAAACTGCCTATGAACACACCTAAAAAGCGAATGGTTAAGACAGAATGTCTAAAATAATTCGACAGCGCCATTAAAATAATCACTTGAGGATTGGTAAAGAAATTAGCAATCGTATACTGTCTGGGCATATAGTATTCGGTTAAAAAATTAAAGAGGACTAGCAGTAAAATCAGATAAGTAATACTGACATGAAGCTGGATAATACCTAGTCCAATCACAATACCGACTATCGTTCCTAGAACACGTCCGATTGTTCTTTTTTTGATGTGTTCTAGATGCTCACCAGACAAGACAGCTGCTGAAGAAATTAAGACCCAATAACCTCCTTTATCAATTAACAGGTAGGCAATATAACTGGTGACAAATAAAATGCTGGAAAAATGACTAGCCTTTACTAAAACTGTGGGGTCCTTGGTTAACATGAATTGGTAGCGCTGCTTTAACGTTAGTCTTTTTGGGACGTAAGGCCACAAGGAAAATGGTAAGTTTAACAGTCGTGAAATTTCAACACCTACTATAACGGAAACCACTACTCCCAGAAGAAGTCCCCAAACATGATAGGTTAGAATCCCATGAAGAGGTTTTTGAAAATTGTAACCCGTAGCAAAAACCATTAACACAAAAAAATAATCTGGCTTAGGAATCCGGTAAAGTTTAGTGATTAAAAAAGCCCCAAATGACAAACTAGCTGTGACAAAAGGCAGTAACCTTGGGGAATAAGCTGTACTTGCTCCTAAGAGAAACGCTATTAATAAAGCCAATCCATGTAAGGAAATAGCTTTGACATTATAGTAAACCGAGCGGTCTTGAAAAGCTAAAAAGGCAAAAGCTCCCAGTACTCCTAATGTCCCTAGCGTTAAATTATGTATCAGCACCGCAATCATCATGACAATTCCTGTTGACAGGGCTGCTCCTATTGGTTTTAAATAGCTAGCTTGCATTAAATCCTCCTCAATATTATGTCATCATCATTAGTTCTATGCCACTAGCAAAAATGGCATACACGATTATTTTGAAACAATGAAAGAGAGCCTCCTAGGAGAACTCTCGCGCATGGTTATGCATTCTTTTCCACATAGGTGATACACCATGTAATCAATTCTTCTAAACGAGCCTTTTGGTCAGTCATATCAAGATAGCCCATGACGGCCTCAAATCCTGTTGACATCCGATAAGTCACCACGTCCGCATTTTTAGCTTTGGTGTGACTGTTGGTGTTGCGACCACGTCTGTAAATGTCTTCTTCTTTTTCGGTCAATAGCTGCGCTTCTAACATAGCCTGAATCAGATTAGCTTGTGCCTTTGCAGAAACGTATCTCGTTGCTAAATGGTGTAGTTGGCTAGGTTTCGTTTTGCCTTGAAAAATCAAATGGCGGCGAATATAGTAGGAATAAACCGCATCCCCCTCAAAGGCTAGGGCAATGCCATTGATCAAATTCACATCAACTGGATTAGTCACGTGTCCACCTCACACCATCTTTGGTATCTAGCAACTTGATGCCTTGAGCTGCTAACTGATCTCGGATAGCATCAGCTGTGGCAAAATCACGGTTTGTGCGGGCCTCTTGTCGCTTGGCAATCAAAGCTTCAATGTCAGCATCCAGAACCTCTTCTTCAAAAACAATCCCAAATACGGCTAAGATTTTTTCAAACGCTTCTTTAACCATTCCAGTGTAAGAACCAGAATTAATCCACTTAGCCATGTCAAACACTACGGTAATACCATTTGCTGTGTTAAAATCATCGTCCATAGCGTCTTGGAAAGCTGTGACAAAGCGTTTTAGCTCTTGCTCATCTGCCGTTTCTGTCAGAGGCTGTTGGAAAGTGTTTTTGAGGTATTTGAGATTGACTTCCGCATCACGAATAGCCTTATCTGTGAAATTAATTGGTTTTCGGTACTGTTGTGTGGCAAGGAAAAAGCGTAAAACCTGACCATCAACGGTTTGTAACATGTCATGAACGGTCACAAAATTACCTAGTGACTTGGACATTTTTTCATTATCGACATTGACAAACCCGTTATGCATCCAATAGTTAGCAAAAGTCTTGCCTGTTTTGGCCTCAGATTGAGCAATTTCATTGGTATGATGAGGAAATTCCAAATCAGCGCCACCACCATGAATATCGATGGTGTCACCAAGAATTTCAGTAGCCATCACAGAACATTCAATATGCCAGCCTGGACGACCAGATCCCCAGGGGCTATCCCATGAAACCTCACCTGTCTTGGCTGATTTCCAGAGGGCAAAATCTAATGGGTTTTCTTTCAAACTTGTCTCAGCATCTGTCCGACCGCTTGCTCCAACTTCCAGTTCTGAGAGGGTTTTATTAGCTAGTTGGGCATAATGCTCTGACTTTTCTACCCGAAAATACACATCACCAGCTACTTCGTAAGCAAAGCCTTTTTCGATAAGTACTTGGACAAATGAAATGATTTCAGTCATATAATCCATAACACGCGGATTTTGCGTAGCTGGTTTAACACCAAGCGCCTTGGTATCTTCCATAAAAGCTGCAATAAAGCGATCTGACAACTCTTTTGGAGAAACACCTGCTTGAGCAGCTGCTTTGATGATTTTATCATCCACATCCGTAAAATTGGAAATGTAATTGACCTTATAGCCAGCATACTCAAAATAACGTCGAATTGTGTCAAAAGCGACCGCTGATCTGGCATTTCCAATATGAATATAATTATAGACTGTTGGTCCACAAACGTACATATTGACTGTATTTTCAGTCAAGGGCACAAACTCGCGGAGCGAACGGGTCATGGTATCATAAATTTTGATCATGTAAACTCCTTATTCAATGGTGTGGCGTTAGTCCTCATCTTGGTAATTTGAGTCTTTTTCTGAAATGGTATTCCACTTTTGTAATAGTTTCATATTAATGGCAAGACCGATGAGCCAGAACAAAGTCAAAATAAAGTAAACAACTGCTTTAACCATTTCTTGTCTCAACAAAAAGACAAGTCCGGCTATTAGCGTAATACTAGCCACAAGTATAGATAAACCAAGGATGACATAGATGCCAACTGTTACTTTTTTCATGATGCTCCTTTATTAACGAAAAACCTTCACAAGCTGTGAAGGTCAGTCCAATTAACTAAGCTTAACGGACTTCTTTGCTATTTTTGTAAAGTTCCCAGACAGTGATAATAAATCCTCCGACTGATAGCATTAGCCAAATCCCACTCTCACTCAGCAAGGAATCCCCCAAAATTTTAAGGCATGCAAGAGCATTAGCAAGTTTAAAAAATTCTTCTGCACATCAGTCATCAGCTGTCTTTTTTAATTGACCTATAACTTTGACGAGTAGTAAGAGGCTTCTCGTTGTTCTTGTAAACTCTGGATTTGGAGACTATCTTTTTGACCGTGGACACGAACAATTTTAGCTGGCACACCTACAACTGTGACATCTTCAGGAACGTCTGACAACACCACAGCTGCTGCTCCAACTTTAGCATTAGCTCCAATTTCAATAGGCCCAATAACCTGGGCATGAGCCGAAATTAAGGCTCCTTGGCGAACAGTCGGGTGGCGTTTCCCACGGTCTTTTCCGGTTCCACCTAGGGTCACCCCATGATAAAGCATCACGCCTTTTTCAACGATAGCTGTCTCACCAATGACAAGTCCTGCACCATGGTCAATGAAAACACCAGGGGCAATCTGTGCCCCGGGATGAATTTCAATCTGTGTCCAAAACCGCCAGAATTGACTGTGCATCCTGGCTAATAATTTAAAATGGTGCTGCCACAAAAAGTGCGATAGGCGGTGGGCAGCCAAAGCTTTGATGCCTGGGTAAGTAAGGATGACTTCAAGGCTGCTACGAGCAGCCGGGTCCAGAGCCTTAACGATAGCAATACTTTCTTTCCACCAACCCATAGCGACTCCTATGCTTGATCTAAATCTGACCAATCAACAAGAATTTGCTGGTCATCAAAGGGGTTGATAGCAACTCCGAAAGTCTCATCAAGGTCATTCTCACCATTTCTCGGTTGGTAAATATCGTCAATTGTCCAGGTAAGAATAACCCCTTCAGCTTTTCTAAAGAGACCGCCAAAGTCATCTTGGTTGTACCACTTAGCAAAGCTTTGTAGATTCGAAAAGGCAGGAACATAGCTTTTCCCTTCAGGAGTTGACATGGTAGGAAAAAGGCGATCGTAATGGTTATCATCTTTAGGATAGACAAAGGCAGGAACAAGGTAGACCTTGTCCATCGTATCTGCCGCCACATTGTCATCACTCATAAGTGCATTTAACACCGTAGTGTAATGGTTCATAAATTGAATCATGTCACTGCTTTTGAAAATGGTGGAGTTCCCAAAATCTCCCTTTTTCTTAAGGTTAAAAGCCAATCCAGCCGCACCAGATGTAATGACCTCTTCTAGCACTGCAAGTGCAGAGCGCTCCAACCAATACTGACCTTGAGCACTCTTTTGTTCCTCTTTAAAGAGGGCCATATCTTCCTTATCGGTAAAAACAGGGGTAACCTTGACACCTTCGACCTCTATAACGTAGGGTTCTTTAGTAGCCCAGACGGGGAAATTATGGAAGGCGTTGACAAGGGCAACACTATCCAAAAAATTATCAGGCGCATTGATAAAGGCTCTTAACCGAACATCTAATTCATTGAGTTTAGTCATGATTTTCTTCTTTTTTCATTTCTTTTTTCTCTGGTTTTGGTGGGCGTGGGATCAAGGCCTTCATTGAGGCATCCACACGACCTTTCTCATCAATCTTAATGACCTTAACATCAACTTCTTCACCCACTTCGAGAACATCTGACACGTTGGTTGTTCTCGTCCAAGCAATTTCAGAAATGTGAACAAGAGCATCTGTCTTGTCAAAGAGGTTGACAAAGGCACCAAATTTCTCAATACGGACAACCTTAGCATGGTAAACTTCGCCTACCTTAGCTTCACGAACTAGGCCAGCGATGATTTCTTTAGTGCGGTTAATGGCAGCTTGGTCACTTGAGTAGATAGAGACATTTCCTTCGTCATCAATATCAATTTTGACACCCGTTTCGGCAATAATCTTATCAATGGTTTCGCCACCTTTACCAATAACCACTTTGATTTTATCCACGTCAATCTTGATGGTGTCAATTTTCGGTGCAGTTGGTGCTAACTCAGGACGTGGTTCAGCGATAGTTTCTTCAATCACATCAAGGATTTCAAAGCGAGCTTTTTTAGCTTGTGCAAGAGCTTCTTCTAGGATTTGAGGGGTGATCCCTGCAATCTTAATATCCATTTGAAGGGCTGTAATCCCTTCACGAGTTCCTGCCACTTTAAAGTCCATATCTCCAAAGTGGTCTTCAAGACCCTGAATGTCAGTCAAGACAGTATAATTTGTCCCATCGGAAATGAGACCCATGGCAATCCCTGCGACAGGCGCCTTAATCGGCACACCACCAGCCATTAAGGCAAGGGTACCAGCACAGATAGAAGCCTGAGAAGACGAACCGTTAGATTCTAGAACTTCGGCAACTAAACGAATGGCATAAGGAAATTCTTCTAAGCTTGGCAAGACTTGTTCGAGAGCGCGTTCACCTAAGGCACCGTGTCCAATTTCACGACGACCTGCGGCTCCGTAACGACCAGTTTCACCAACTGAATATTGTGGGAAATTGTAGTGATGCAAAAAGCGTTTTTTGTACTCTGGGGCCAGACCATCAATGATTTGAGTTTCTCCCATTGGTGCCAAAGTCAAAACTGATAGCGCCTGAGTTTGACCACGTGTAAAGAGACCTGATCCATGTACTTTTGACAAGAAGTCAACCACAGCATCAAGCGGACGAATTTCGTCAATCTTACGACCATCAGGACGAATCTTGTCCTCTGTAATGAGGCGACGTACTTCAGCGTGCTCCATTTGTTCAAGGATTTCTGCCACGTAACGCATAATGGTTGCTAGGTTTTCGTCTTCTGCGTAACGCTCTTCGTATTCAGCCTTAACCATTTCTTTAACGGCTTCTGTGGCTGCTTCACGTGCTTTTTTCTCTTCAACTTGAACAGCTTTTTGCAACTGGACATTGTATTTAGCTACAATATCAGCTTGTAAGTCTGCATCAACCTGTAACAGTTCAACTTCGGCTTTTTCTTTACCAACAGCGGCTACGATTTGTTCTTGGAAGGTAATTAATTCTTGAATAGCTTGGTGACCTTTTACAAGAGCCTCAAGCATGATGTCTTCTGATAATTCTTTGGCACCAGATTCAACCATGTTGATAGCTTCTTTACTACCAGCGACGGTTAATTCTAAGAGCGACGCCTCCATTTGTTCTTTATCTGGGTTAATGATGAACTCGCCATCAATATAGCCAACTTGAACACCTGCAATCGGTCCATTAAATGGAATATCTGAGATTGACAAGGCCAGAGATGAGCCAAACATCGCTGCCATTGGAGCGCTAGCATTTTCATCATAAGAAAGGACAGTGTTAATCACTTGTACTTCGTTACGGAAACCTTCGGCAAACATTGGACGAATCGGGCGGTCGATCAAGCGAGCTGTCAAGGTCGCATCTGTTGAAGGGCGTCCCTCACGTTTCATGAAACCTCCTGGGAATTTACCAGCGGCATACATTTTTTCTTCGTAATTAACTTGAAGAGGGAAGAAATCACCCGTTGCCATTTTCTTAGACATAACAGCTGCGGTCAGAACGGTTGATTCTCCGTAACGAACAACGGCTGCCCCGTTGGCTTGCTTAGCGACTTGACCAACTTCAACAACAAGGGGTTTCCCTGCAAATGTTGTTGTAAAGGTTTGTTTTGACATATATTCTCCTTTTAGTCCTCAGAAAGTCAATATGGTCATTGACTTCTGCTTAAATTCAATTGTTATACGTTGTTTTGCTACAAAAAGCAACCTGTCAGGCTTGTCACAAGCTCCTCTTTGTATCAAACGACGTATCTGCTACATTTTACCATAAAATAGCAGAAATTTCACTGTCAGATCGCAATCTCTTCACGCCGTACGCATGAAAACTTTCTCTTCATCCTTTTGTGCCCGGACATCAATTTTGAAAAGATTCCTTTTTAAATCAATCATCTGCTTAGCCTCTTTCTCCAAATAATTGGACTAAATAATCTTT
>NZ_JBWKAI010000025.1:0-34977 GCF_056500955.1 Streptococcus sp. F2 | reverse complement strand
AATGATGCTCATTTCGCAACTATTGAGCAAGCTCAGCTTGAGATTTTTAAATATATTGAGACTTACTATAACCCTAAACGTCTGCATTCAGCTTTAGGGTATCTCTCACCTGTAGAATTTGAAAAAAATAGTTACTAATTAGCTTAACTTTATGTCTATTTTTTCTTGACAAGTCCAGGGGGTCCGTACAAGTAAGCGTGTTCTTTTCATCTCTATGGTTAAAGGGATTTATTGACATTAGGGTACTGTTCTAAATGCCCTTTAAAAGCAAATTTTAGAATAAAAGGAGCAATCATTGTTGTTAAGATAACAACCACAACTAAAGTAGAATAAGTTTGATGAGTAATCAATTTCTCTGCGAGACCTATTTGGATAATAATCAGCGCCATTTCCCCACGACTAACCATCCCAGCTCCAATAGAAAGTGATTCCTGACGAGAAAAAGCAAAACCTCTTCCAACGAGATAGGAAGGCAGTAATTTGGTAACAATAGCTAATAAGGTTAATGCTAGAACTAATCCTAAATGAGAGAAAACACCATTTAATTGGAGTGGTAGCGCAATAGAAGCAAAAAAGATGGGAATAAAGATGCTGTAAGCAATTACTAATATGTTGTGTTCTACAATATCCGCTTTGGATGTTTGCCCAACAGCTAGCCCGGCAAAAAACGCCCCAATAACAGAACTCATGCCGACTGACCAAGCAAGGAGAGACCAGGTTAAACAAATCAGTAATGCAAGGAAGGTTTCTTTCTCAAAATAGGGGATATGTTGGCTTCAATCATATAATTTGGGAACCAATAGTTTGACAGAAAAAACCAAGAAAACTAAAAAGAGGATTTGTAAACCAACTTGCATCACTAAATGGCTTGAGGCTCCTGCAGATGATATAAAGAAACTTAGCAGTAGAACAGCAAGCACATCATCAGCTACCGCAGCTCCTAGAATAACTGCCCCAATTTTCGTTCGTACCTTTTGGTACTCTTGCAGTACTTCCACAGTAATGGATACACTTGTTGCTGCAAAAACGAGCCCATAAAAAACGGCTGTATTAATAGGAAAGCCAAGGGCAATTCCCACATAGTAGAAAGCTACCATAGGGATAACAACACCCGATATAGCAACTACTAGACTAGGTTTGAAGTATTTTCTTAATAGTTCTAAATTAGCTTCTAGTCCAGCTAGAAACATCAGTAAAATAACCCCTATTTCAGACAGGAAGTGCATAACATGCCCCTCATGGACTAAATTGAGTAAAGATGGACCGATTAAAATACCGACACATAACTGGCCAACAACAGCAGGAATAGCTAGGCGATTTGCTAACAAAGTAGCCATGAGACTAGCAATAAGAATAATCGTTATTTCTAATAAGGTTTGCATATGAACTCCAATAATATTTCTGAAATCATCATTATATTATAACATTTTTCAGCTAAAAAGGTTAAGTTTTGACTAAAAATACCTTTTAAGTTGTTTTATAATAGACATAAAATCAATAATGATAATTGACAGATTATTTCAAAACATGAGTATGGTCGTTATCCTTGAAAAGAAAGATTAGCAAACAAAAAACCATCTGTATAAGACAGATGGTTCTCACGCTAGTGAATTATTCCCACTCAACGGTTGCAGGTGGTTTGCTGGTGATGTCGTAGACGATACGGTTGACATGATCAACCTCGTTGACGATACGCGTTGAGATTTTTTTCAAGACCTCCCAAGGGAGTTGAGCAAAGTCAGCTGTCATACCGTCAATTGAAGTAATGGCACGAATGGCAATGGTATAATCATAAGTACGACCATCTCCCATGACACCTACAGAACGGACACCTGTGTTAACTGTAAAGTATTGCCACACGTCACGATCTAAACCGGCCTTCGCGATTTCTTCACGAAGGATAGCATCTGACTCGCGAACAGTTTCAAGTTTCTCTTCAGTAATAGCTCCCATAACACGAATAGCTAAACCAGGTCCAGGGAAGGGTTGACGCCAAACAATTTCTTCAGGCATTCCAAGAGCAATTCCAAGAGCACGAACTTCATCTTTAAAGAGAGTGTTTAAAGGTTCAATCAATTCAAATTGCATGTCTTCAGGAAGGCCTCCCACATTATGGTGAGATTTAATGGTTTGGGCAGTTTCTGTTCCTGATTCGATAATATCAGTGTAGAGCGTTCCTTGAGCAAGGAAATCAACACCTTTTAATTTGCTGGCCTCGTCATCAAAAACGTAAACAAATTCATTACCGATGATTTTACGTTTTTTCTCAGGATCTTCAACGTCTGCAAGAAGATCAAGGAAACGTTTTGAAGCATCCACACGGATAATATTTAGGCCGAATTTGCCCCCAAGCATTCCCATAACTTGGTCTCCTTCATCCTTACGAAGAAGTCCATGATCTACAAAGATACAAGTTAATTGATCACCAATAGCTTTTTGAAGAAGGACGCCAACAACTGAAGAATCTACTCCTCCAGAAAGTCCGAGGAGAACTTTACGATTACCTACGGTTTCACGAATTTTCGCGATTTCTATTTCAATGAAATTATCCATTGACCAGTCGCCACGCGCCCCACAGACAGAGACTGCAAAGTTTTTTAGAATATCATTCCCATACACAGAGTGTCTCACTTCTGGATGGAACTGAATACCGTAAAGGTTTTTCTCAGTATTTTCCATAGCCGCGTAAGGGCAATCGTTTGAGTCACCAACAAGATGGAAGCCTTCTGGAATTTCTGTGACAGCATCACCATGACTCATCAAAACAAGTTGCTCTTCAGGAGTACCTGCAAACAATTTTGAATCGGCACGGAGGTGAAGAGTTGACTGACCGTACTCACGATTTCCAGCTTGGCCAGCAGGAACAACTTTACCACCTAACATATGAGTGATTAGTTGCATTCCATAGCAGATACCAAGAATCGGAATCCCTAGTTCAAAGATTTCAGGGTCAATACCAAAGGCGTTATCAGCGTAGACAGAGTTAGGTCCGCCTGATAAAACGATACCAATGGGATTGATCTCACGAAGTTCTTGAGCGGTGATTGTATGGCTTTTAAGTTCGGAAAAAACACCGAACTCTCGAATACGTCTAGCAATCAGCTGGTTGTACTGGCTACCATAATCAAGAACGATAATTTTTTGAACATCATTCAAAATTGAAATTTCAGTCATTATAATCCTTTCATTCTATACCAACCGTCAGGTTGATAGTTTTCAACTTATTGTAGCATATTTTTATCAAAAAGGCATTAGAATTTCTCTAGGGGAATATAAAAATGTCTAGGAGTTATGTTACAATAGAAGGCTAAGGTAGAAAACATGAGTGGCAAGGAGATCCTGTGATTAGGAAGAAAAGAATTTTTGGCTTATTTCGAGTGAGTGAATTACTCTTACTTGGGCTTTTAATCAGTCTTTTATTTGCCCTCTTTGCACTCACCAATAGTTTTTCGACTCTTCACAATATGTTAGCAACTGCAGGACTAAACCAAAGAAGTGCTAATCAAAAGCCACATTATCAGGTTGGGCAAGAAGTTCAGGTTACACTTCCGGGGAAATACCGTGACTGGATTGGAAAAGTAAGCAAGCGATTTGCAAATCTGGATGACAAGTACCGACTCAACCATCATTATGAGATAACTTTCCCCACGGAACAAGTGAGCATCCATGTAGGAGAATCGGATTTGACAAAAGCTGATAAGGCTAAGTTTGCAAAAGGGGATATCGTTAAGTTATCTTCTCCGATAGTAAAAAAAGATGGAAATACCTATCAGGGACAATTAGCAACCGTAGAAAAGGTTAAAACTCACCATGCACCTTCGAGTGGTGGCTACCAATATGATATGACCTTGAATGATGGTCAACACTTAGATGGCATTCCAGAAAAGGCTATTGTAGTACCCTACCGCATAGCTCTAAAGGAGGAGAATACTGCCCAGGAAAATAATCAACTTCTCCGAAAAGCTTTTACGTATGCTCAAACTCATCCTAACAGTATTTTGGCTTTTCCAAAAGGACAATTTCGGATTGGTTCCATAACTCCTGACGTAGATTATGCTGTACTGCCATCAGAAACTGCTATCGTTGGCAACCAAACAGAGTTAATCATTCAAGGAACCATGTATTGGTTTGGCTTTCCGACGGGACCCGAAGCTCATCAGGGGGTGCATCATCTCACTTTAGCAGGTATTCACTTTAAAGCAAGTGACTTAAACAAAGGCAATCACTTTATGATTATGGCTGACCATGGCAGCGATTGGCATGTTTACAATAATAGATTTACTATGGTTCATCAACGTAATAGTCATCTTTTTGATTTAGGTTCTTTGCAAAATTCATTATTTGAAAAAAATGACTTCATCGGCTATGCTCCTGAGCTAACAGAAGAAAGCGGGCTGCTCTCAAAAGCTGGAGGACATGACTTTTTCTCAGAAGCCATTCAGTTTGATGCTGCTACACATCGATTTGCATGGGATGGTGACCTATTAAAGAAAATTGCTCCAAACTATGATGCTTTCAATCAAATACGACATTTATGTCATAATATTACGATAAGCCAAAATCAATTTTTACCTTATATCGATTCCAAAGGGAAGTTAAAAGCTTACAGTGGTTCTATTGGTCAGCATTCTTCAGAAGTAGGAGCCATCACGGTAATAAATAATGTGTTCGCTTCTTCCATTGTTTCTAGAGCTAACAAAGAACCTTCTCCAAGTTGGTTTATGGAGCCAATTCATTTTCCTCCCAATTCGCCTGTAACGATTGTAGGTAATACCATTAATTAATAATAGCCTGGCTATTTGCCCTGCCATTTTAAGGTGAAATATGATAAAATAAAAGAAGAATTGACTTGAGGAGTAAGGCATGCTACCAGCTTATATTAAAATTCATGACGCTATCAAAAAAGACATCGATCACGGTGTTTGGCCAATTGGTAGTCGTCTGCCTAGTGAGAG
This sequence comes from Streptococcus sp. F2, assembly GCF_056500955.1. Taxonomy (NCBI): domain Bacteria; kingdom Bacillati; phylum Bacillota; class Bacilli; order Lactobacillales; family Streptococcaceae; genus Streptococcus; species Streptococcus sp. F2. The sequence continues at coordinate 30,022 of NZ_JBWKAI010000025.1, read as the reverse complement.
AGACTTGGCGGAACATTTTTCTGTTAGCCGTATGACTTTACGACAGGCTATTACCTTACTTGTGGAAGAAGGGATCCTTGAAAGAAGGATAGGGAGCGGCACCTATGTGGCCAGTCACCGTGTTCAAGAAAAAATGCGTGGAACCACAAGTTTTACAGAAATTGTGCGTTCCCAAGGACGCACGCCATCCTCGAAATTATTGTCCTATCAGAGACAGTTAGCCAGTGATACAGAAGTGAAAGAATTGGCTCTGGAAAAAACAGACCATGTGATTCGAATGGAACGTATCCGTTATGCTGATAACATTCCTCTGGTCTATGAAGTTGCTTCAATTCCCGAGAAATTTATTAAACGTGTGAAACGGACGGATATTACAGAGCATTTTTTCCAAACATTAATAGCTAACGGTTATGAAATCGGTAAGAGCCAGCAGACGATTTATGCTAAAACAGCAAGCGATCGCGTCGCTGCTTATTTGGAAGTTGCCAAAGGTCATGCTATTTTAGCCTTGACTCAGATTTCTTATTTTACAGATGGTAAACCCTTCGAATATGTACGAAGCCAATATGTCGGTGATCGTTTTGAATTTTATTTAGAAAATAATTAAGATGGAAGTTTCTGAGAAGCTTCCATCTTTGATTGCCTTAAAGAGAATCAATGCCCTTACACTGATTTGCTACTGTTAAAAACCATCACAATATGATAAAATGAAGATTATGGAAATTGAAAAAACAAATCGAATGAATGCCCTTTTTGAATTCTATGCAGCTCTGTTAACAGATAAACAGATGAATTATATTGAGTTGTATTATGCAGATGATTACAGTTTAGCTGAAATTGCTGAGGAATTTGGTGTTAGTCGTCAGGCAGTCTATGATAATATTAAACGGACGGAAAAGATTTTAGAGACTTATGAAATGAAACTTCACATGTATTCAGATTATATTGTCCGAAGTGAGATCTTTGATGAGATGATGGATCATTATCCTGATGACGAGTATTTACAGGAAAGAATTTCCATTTTAACCAGTATTGACAATAGAGAGTAAGAGGAGTTTTGACTATGGCTTTTGAAAGCTTAACCCAACGTTTGCAAGATGTGTTTAAACACATTCGCGGTAAAAAGAAATTATCAGAATCAGATGTTCAAGAAGTGACAAAAGAGATTCGTCTAGCTCTTTTAGAAGCCGATGTCGCTTTACCAGTTGTTAAAACCTTTATTAAGCGCGTACGTGAGCGCGCTATTGGCCATGAGATTATTGATACTCTTGATCCCACACAACAAATTCTTAAGATCGTTAATGAAGAATTAACGAGTATTTTAGGCTCAGAAACCGCGGAGATTGATAAATCTCCAAAAATTCCAACTATTATCATGATGGTCGGTTTGCAAGGGGCTGGTAAAACAACTTTTGCAGGAAAACTCGCTAATAAATTAATTAAAAAAGAAAACGCGCGACCACTGATGATTGCTGCCGATATTTACCGTCCAGCGGCCATTGATCAGTTAAAAACACTGGGGCAACAAATCAATGTACCTGTTTTTGATATGGGGACAGACCACTCAGCAGTCGATATTGTCAGAAAAGGTTTGGAACAAGCTCGTGAAAACCGCAATGACTATGTCTTGATTGATACTGCGGGTCGCTTGCAAATTGATGAAAAACTGATGGAAGAGCTGCGCGATGTCAAGGCTTTAGCACAACCAAATGAAATTCTTTTGGTTGTAGATAGCATGATTGGTCAAGAAGCTGCCAATGTAGCCTACGAGTTTAATCATCAGTTGAGCATCACAGGGGTTGTGTTAACAAAGATTGATGGTGACACCCGTGGAGGTGCGGCGCTATCTGTCCGTGAAATTACTGGGAAACCAATTAAATTTACAGGTACTGGTGAAAAAATCACAGATATTGAAACATTTCACCCAGACCGCATGTCCAGTCGGATTTTGGGAATGGGGGATTTGCTTACCCTCATTGAAAAAGCTAGCCAGGAATATGATGAGAAAAAATCCTTAGAGTTAGCTGAAAAAATGCGTGAGAACACCTTTGATTTCAATGATTTTATTGAACAGTTAGATCAAGTGCAAAATATGGGGCCTATGGAAGACCTCTTGAAAATGATTCCAGGAATGGCTGGTAACCCAGCTTTGGCCAATATCAAAGTTGACGAAAACCAAATTGCTCGCAAACGTGCTATTGTCTCTTCGATGACACCCGCTGAACGTGAAAATCCTGACTTACTAAACCCGAGTCGTCGCCGTCGTATTGCAGCTGGTTCCGGGAACAGTTTTGTAGAAGTTAATAAATTTATCAAAGACTTTAACCAAGCCAAAAGCATGATGCAAGGGGTTATGTCGGGCGATATGTCTAAAATGATGAAAGATATGGGTATTAATCCCAATAATCTTCCTAAAAACATGCCTGCTGGTATGCCAGATATGTCTTCCTTAGAAGGGATGATGGGACAAGGTGGTATGCCTGATTTATCTGGCCTTGGTGGTGATATGGATATGAGTCAACTGTTTGGTGGTGGGTTCAAGGGGAAAATTGGACAATTTGCGATGAAACAGGCCATGAAACGTCAAGCTAATAAAATCAAAAAAGCTAAGAAAAAGCGTAAGTAACAGTTTTCCAATTCACCTCTATAAAATAAAGGTTCATTGACCAAAGGTTTAGTGTTGTATACTACAGGACTAGACCTTTTTATTTCAGTCTAATGACCTAGTAGACTGGTCATCATAAATCTAATGATGAATAATCATTAAAAATATCTTTCATTTCAAGAAAAAGTTAAGTTTAAATGACTAAGATTTAGCTATCACAATAGCTATGGAACTTTTAATTCCTTGTGAAACATCCGTTTAAGAAGAGATAAGTTGAAAAATTCACTTTTAGAGGAATAAAGCTAGGAGAAGGTTATGATTATCAACCATTTAAACGCTAGATTAGTTGTCATTTGGAGTCTTTTTCTTTTTTTACTTCCCTCCCTCTTTTTAATTACTTTAATAGAAAGTTCTTTAGGACTGGGAGTTCGTTTAGGAGTTGTTTCTTATGCATGGATGTTAGCAGCCATTTATCTTAGTACTAAACCGCACTGGGTTGATCGATGGGTTGGGCTGTCACACCTATATGTTATACATGGTATCCTTAGTTTATCGGCTATTTTATTAGCCTTATTTCATAAAGAACTAGATCCTTCACAGGGATTAATCAAGTCCACTGGCGAAGCAGCACTCATTATATTTCTTGCAGTAGCAGCCTTTTCAATGTTATTTTTATCAGGTTGGCTAACCAGCCGAATCAAAATTTTGGATTTTATCAAGATAAAGTTGGAATCTTACTTGAAACATGAACAAGCGATCTGGATTCATCGTTTGATGCTTTTAGCAACAGCGCTAATTTTCATACATGTTTTATTTATTAATTCCTGAAGTGACGCAAAACAAGTTTTTTGTGAGTTTATTTAGTTTTGTCAGTTTGATTATCATGAGTTTATATTTATGGACAGCATTTGCTCCTCAGGCGAAAGGTTTAGAAGGTCATCTCAAGGACTGTCAAAAAATAGGGAACCATATTGTTAAGTTAACGATTTCCGTACCCGAACAGTCTCAATTAAACATTCAGCCAGGTGATTTTGTCTTTATATCATTTCCCGAATATCCTAAGATGAAGGAACCTCATCCATTTTCTGTCTTTAATGTTCCTAATATGAAGCAGAATATAGAATTTGTGATGCGGGAAGTTGGAGATTTTACTCAGCAATTAGCTAGCTTAGAATTAGGGAGCAGAGTGTCCATTTCTCAAGGTTTTGGACAATATCAAAGTATCATAAAAAGGCACCAACCTAGTGAATTATTCATAATAGCTGGTGGCATTGGAATTGTCCCACTGATGGCCATTATGGAAGCTAATAGCCATATCAAAACAACACTCTTTTATTCTGTTAAAAGACAAGAAGACTTTGTTCATATTTTTAGCCAAGTTGGGCGCCATAGCGAAGATATTATTTTAAGAGAATTTTCGACTAAAAGTGCCAATAGCGTTGTTTTACTAGGAGGACCTACTGGTATGGGAAGAACGTGGCGAAAACGATTAATACAGCAGGGAGTAGCTCATCAACGGATTTATTATGAAGAATTTTTGTGGTAATAACAAAAAAGAAGTTAACGGATAACTTGATATCCCTGAAAGTGGAGATAGGTCCAACTATTTCTAGGGAAAGTGTTATTCATTAGCTTCTTTTTTTATGATCATCATATAAACTTGAATGCCTTTAATGATTTAACTTCGATAGCATCATACTTCTAGTGGCATAAAATTAGCAATGATTTTTCCTATAATCCTTGGGTCTTCATCGTAAGGAGCAAATTTATCAGAATATTTTTTATTTAAGGAGACAAGGCGTAAGCCATCTTCCTCACGATAAACTTTTTTGATATAGGTCTGCCCATCCCATTCTACGGCATAGATGGCACCGTCGTAATCAAAACTGTCTTGCTTAATGAGAACGACCTCCCCATTTAGATAAGTGGGTTCCATAGAATCCCCGAAAACCCAAGAGGCAAAGTCATAGTCTAATTGTTCATCATGAAAAACCACATCGAAATTGCCATCACCAAAGTAAGAGTAGCCAGCACCAGCTGATAAGCTTTCATAAACACGGTAAGAATAAAGTTTTTTGGACTTATTAGGAAGCTTAGTGATAGGTATTTGTTGATTAAGAAGTTGTTCTGAGTAGCTAATAACTTTTTCTTTATTAACAGGAAGCAGTTGATTAAAAGGAATCAGCAAACGATGGTCTTTGTTGAAATAGTCCGCTGTTACTCCAAATAGACTTAAGAGCTGCTCAAAGTGCTTTTGATTAGGGGTGTTTTTCCCTTTTTCCCAGTTAGAAATAGTCATTTTATTAACATTTAATAGCTGACTTAACTCTTCTTGGCTTAGTTGTTTTGCCAAACGTGCTGTTTTTAATTGATCTCCAGAAAACATGAAAGTACTCCTTTTAGTAAAGTTATAACTTTACTAAAAGTATAACAAAATGACGCTGGAAAAGCAAGCACTTCACACGATATCATTATTAGAATTTTTGACAATTTTCTTAAGAAAGCGTATGATAACAATAGTTTATCTTTGTGAACACCTATTAATATTAAGGAGGCTACCATGCTAACAATTGCCTATATTGGTAACGGAAAGAGCACCAATCGCTACCACATTCCATTTGCTAAACAACTAAAAGACATTCATATTAAAACAATTTATGATCCTTTTCCTAGTCCTTGGGAGCCACTAGAAGGGGTTACTTATACCGTTAATATTGATGAGGTCCTAAACGATCCAGATATCCAACTTGTTATTTTATCCATCCCTCCCTCTGCTCATTATGCAGTGGCTAAGCAGTGTTTGGAAGCAGGTAAAAATACCTTGGTTGAAAAACCATTTACCGAGACAGCAGCAGAAGCCAAAGAATTATTTGATTTGGCTAAGCAAAAAGGCGTATTTTTACAGGCCTATCAAAATCGTCGATTTGATACTGATTTTCTAACGGTTCAAAAGGTAATCAACTCAGGTGTTTTAGGAGATATCTTAGAAGTCGAAATGCACTTTGACTATTTTCGTCCAGAAATTCCAGAAAGTGTTGATCAGTATTCTTTGAACACGTCCTATTTGTATGGGCATGCGTGTCATACCGTTGATCAAGTTATTTCTTACTTTGGAAAACCTAATAAGGTTCATTATGATGTGCGTCAACTGTTAGGTGAGGGACGCATGAACGATTATTTTGATTTGGATTTTTATTATCCGAATAGCCTCAAAGTCTCTATTAAATCGAGTTATTTTCGAATTAAAGAAAGACCAAGCTTTGTCGTTTATGGTAAAAAGGGGATGTTTGTGAAAGCTGTTAAGGATCGTCAAGAAGAGGATTTGAAACGATTTTACATGCCGACCAACACTGATTTCGGTATGGATAGACCAGAGGATTATGGCACCCTAACCTATATTGACGATCAAGGGGGTTACCATGACGAAAAAGTCATTTCAGAAAAAGGTTCCTATGCTCAAATGTACCAAGCTATTTATGATAGTATTTGCTTGGGGAAACCTAAACTTGTAAAAGATGACGAAACGATTGCTCAGATAGAGATTCTCGAAGAAGGTATTCGTCAAATGAAAGAACAAAACCACTGATCTCAATAACTTTTACACAATAAGCTATTAGGCATTTAACTCTTTGTAGCTATACCCATCGATTGCTAAAGGGTCGTTCCCTTTAAATGAATCTTTGGAAGGCTATAAAGAGTTTTTTTGGTCATATTCAGGTCACAAAAGTGTTCTAAAATAAGAACATATTAAAAAGGAGGCCAAAAAAATGATAATAGCTTGGAAAGAGATTACACATCATCCTAAAAAATTCATCCTTATTGAACTTTTGATTATTGTGATGATGTTTATGGTTGTTTTTTTAACGGGACTAACTAATGGATTGGGTAGGGCAGTAAGCTCACAGATTGAGAATTACGGGAAAGTGACTTATTTGCTATCAAGCGATTCTGAGGGGCTCATCACATTTTCCACGATGACTGATAAGCAACTCGATGAGTTGAAGAAATCTAACATTGATACATCCAATGGACTAGCGATTCAACGCGCTAGCATTAGCCAGTTATCATCTGATAAAAAAGAGGATGTAACTTATTTTGCTATTGAAAATGGTCAATTGCTAGAGCCAAAATTAACATCAGGACAGGGTTTACTCCATCAAAAAAATAGCATTGTTTTAGACCAATCTTTTGAAGAAAAAGGCATTCAAATTGGTGATGTGGTCAAAGACGTTGCCTCAAAAAAGACATTAGTGGTATCAGGATTTGCCAAAGATGCAATGTATGGGCACAGTCCAGTGGCTTTTATCAGTAATGCAACATTTGAAACCTTACGAAAAGAAAGTCTACCGTCTTATCAGTGGGCGCCACAAGCTTACCTCACTAAAAAACCAGTTAAGGCTGCTCAATTACCAGAAGGAATAAAGAGCTTTAGTCAAAAGACCGTTATTTCAAAAATTCCAGGTTATGCTGCTGAAAACATGACCTTAACCATGATTACTTGGGTACTACTCATAGCGTCATCTGCTATCTTAGGGGTTTTCTTTTATATCTTGACCCTCCAAAAATTAAAACAATTTGGAGTCTTAAAAGCAATCGGCATGTCCATGACAGAAATAGCAGGAATACAGTTATCGCAGATAGCCATTTTAGCCATTTTAGGCTTAGGTATTGGGGTGGCTGTGGCGACTTTACTGGCTCAAATACTACCTGCTAGCATGCCCTTTTATCTGGTATGGTCTGATGTGTTTTTAGTAACAGCTAGTTTCTTTATTATTGCGATGATCTGCGGTTGTTTAACACTTTTAAAAGTGAAACAAGTCGATCCCGTTCAAGTTATTAGTGGAAATGAGGAATAAATATGGCGATTTTAGAATTAACAAATATTTCAAAAAGCTTCCAGGATGGTGATCAATCAAAGGTGATTTTAGATCAGGTTAACCTAAGTGTTTCGGAGGGAGAATTTGTTGCTGTTTTGGGACCATCTGGATCAGGAAAGTCGACTTTATTAACCATTGCAGGCTTATTATTATCAAGCGATTCTGGTCAATTGCATATTGCTGGACAAGAGCTTACTCAACTCAAACAGAGTGAGTGGACAAAAAAACGTCGAGAATTAATTGGTTTTATTTTCCAAAATCATCAACTGCTTCCTTATTTAACCATTTCAGAACAATTACAACTGGTAGCTAACTTGTCGTCAGATCGAACAAAAGAGGAAAGCTGTCAAGAAATGGATGAGTTACTGGATCAACTTGGCATACTAGAGTCCAAAAACAAATATCCAAGTCAGTTATCGGGTGGTCAGAAACAACGAGTAGCAATTGCTAGGGCTTTTATCAGCCCCCCTCAATTGATCTTAGCAGATGAACCAACAGCTAGTTTGGATGAAGACAGGGGACGTGAAATCGCTGCTTTAATACAAAAAGAAGTGAAGGAGCAGAATAAGGCTGCTGTTATGGTAACACATGATCAACGGATACTAGAATTTGTAGATACTGTCTACGAACTGAAACATGGAAAGCTCTATAAAATCTCCCTATGATTTTTCTGAAACATGATATAATGTAAACAATATGAGGTAACGCACTAAAGAATAAATGTATAAGGTGAGGAGAAAGTAATGTTTGCTATTTTAGTAGTGGAAGATGATTGGTCTCTCCAAAAAGTGATTTCAACTAAACTAGGTCAAGAAGGTTATCATGTTCATGTAGCTTCTAATGGCCAAGAAGCCTTAAATTATTTAGAGAACACGCACATCGATCTCATGGTGGCTGATATTATGATGCCTGTTATGGATGGTTATAGCCTCGTAAAACTGCTTCGAGAAAGTGGTCAGCAGTTACCAATCTTAATGATGACAGCAAAATCTCAATTTGAATCCTTAGAAGAAGCTTTTGAGTTAGGTGTTGATGATTATCTTGTTAAGCCCATTATCTTATCTGAATTGGTGTTGCGCATTAAAGCCCTGCTTAGACGGGTTAGGCTGGAACATGAACAAGAATTGCAACTGGCTAATTGTAAATTGCAATATCAATCTTTGACCTTAACAGACCTCAAAACAGGTCGTATTGAGCAACTGCCTCCCAAGGAATTTTATGTCTTGTATAAGCTTTTGAGCACTCCTCAGAAAATATTTACCCGCTTGGATTTGCTTGATGATATTTGGGGGATGGAAGAGGATTACGATGAGCGCGTGGTTGACGCCTGCATCAAACGCATCCGCCAAAAATGCAAAGATTATCAAGATTTTGATATTATCACCATACGTGGTTTAGGGTATAAAGGACAAATTAATCATGGACAAACCTCCTAAAGAACTAGCCTTCTCACTTAGATATTATTTTGTTTGGGTTTTTTGTAGCATTCTTATTTTTTCTTGTTTGATAGGAATTTTATTAGCAGCCTTGCTAAATTATTATATCCTGAGCAGCCATGATATCCATCTGATAGCAGCCATTGCCTGTTTTATCAGTATTGTCATAGGTTCCTTGTGCATGTGGTATGGCTCCATCTACCTGACTCGGCCAATTAGTCAATTGAATGATGCGGTTACAAGAGTATCTAAAGGGGATTTATCCGTTCAAATCGACCGCCGGAAATACCCACATCAAAAAGCAGCTTTTCATAATGAAATTGATGAGTTAGCGCATAACTTCAACACAATGACAAAAGATCTTCAGCAAATAGAAATCATGCGTCAAGAATTTATTTCAAATGTTTCGCATGAATTGAAAACCCCGGTTGCTTCCCTATCAGGTATCAGTGAGTTATTATTGGATAAGACCGTCCCTGAAAAAGAGCAACAAGAGTTACTGGAACTTATGCAGTCTGAAACCAAGCGTTTATCACGCTTGTGTGATGATTTATTAAATCTATCCCGTCTCGAAAAAGGGGACTATCAAGTCCAAAGCGTTCGCATTGATGAACAACTACGACATGCTCTTATTTTGTTAGCTGAAAAATGGCAGGACAAGGAACTGCAGATTGACTTTCAATCAGACGCGGTTACCCTTGAAACAATCCCAGACTTGTGCATGCAAATCTGGACTAACCTGATTGACAATGCTATCAAATATAGTAAACCGTCACTTCCTGTAGACTTGAGTATTTTTTGCGAGGAACATGATAACATGGTGGAGGTCATCATTAGAGATAAGGGAATAGGCATGTCAGACGCGGTTAAGCATCGTATGTTTGAAGAATTTTACCAAGCAGAGAGTTCCCATTCTCAGCAAGGCTACGGCTTAGGGTTAACAATCGTGAAGAAAATTAGTCAGCGCTTAGGTGCCAAGTTAGCTGTTGATTCGATATTAGGTGAAGGAACAGAGGTAGTAGTTTGTTTTCCTAAAAGCATGAGTGAAAGCTAGTAGATGCTCATTGTTCATTAGTCAGTAGCAATGCTTTTCTTTGACTTGAAAACGTTTTTATGATAGCATTGGGGTACAGATTTATTTCGGATGAGTCTAGCGCCTAATAAAGGAGGACAATATTATGACATTCGATTATAAAGACCATGGTAAAGAACGTTTTGTTGTTGATATTGAAGATTATACCAAACAAAATGAGAATTACCGTACAACCATTTGGACTGGGGAGAAACTCCAAGTCACCTTAATGAGTATTGAGCCCGGCGATGATATCGGGTTGGAAATTCATCACGGTATAGACCAATTTTTACGGATTGAATCTGGAAAAGGGTTATGTCAAATGGGAGATGCAGAAGACCATCTTGATTTTGAGCAAGTTGTTGAAGGAGACGATGCTATTTTAGTTCCTGCAGATACTTGGCACAATGTTCAAAATATTGGCGATACTCCATTAAAAATCTACTCAATTTATGCTGGTCCAGACCACGTTTTTGGTACCATTCATCACACGCATGAAGATGCTAAAAATGATCCTAACGAAGATTAAATGATTCAAAAAGCAACACCACTGGTTGATTAGTGGTGTTGCTTTTTGAATCTCGTGCTCATGAAAAGAAGGCATTTACCTATTACTGTTAATGGTTTAGTGAAAGACCCTAAATATTGAACAAGCTGTCCGCCAAATTGCTTCTTGTAGTTAAAATTACCAATTCCTTCTTGAGTTTGATCAACTTCGATGGTACCTCCAAAGTTAAAATAAGAAAGACCAGATTCTTTAGCATATCGAATCATGTCACAATTAATTAAAGTTGCTCCCCCAAAAATAAAGTAATCTTGAATATTACCTCCAAAATAACTAAGCAATTCATCGCCGTAGTCGATAAAAAGGTAGGACGAAAGAGGTAAATGGTCAGTTTTTACCTGAAGTTTTTGGAATTCCTGCCAACGTTTTTGGTAACTGGTTAACTGTTGCGTCGCATTTTTGATAGCTGTGTTACGTTTTTTAGAATCTGCTTTACTCTCTAAATCTTTAATTTCTTCCTGATACCGATTGATGTGATCCTTTAGATAGGTTTGATAGGCTGCGCAGTCAAGATAAGCATACATAAACTTTGCCTGGTCTCCCAACTTATCTTTTAGAGTTTCAAAAAAAGAAAGGTCTTGGATACTAAACGATTTCCGATGAGAAGTTTGCTGTAAAATATCATAAAATAAGGGAATTTCTGTAGCTGTCAACTCTTTTACTTTGACGTGAGAATTTCTATATTTTTTGATGTTCCGTTTGAGGGAATTGGAGAAACTTGCCTCAATCTCTTGATAATTACGATACGGTCGGAGGTCTTTCAGAAAGACTTGCATCATCCCATTGAATAAGTAATCAGAATCGAAATAACGGTTGTAACTTAAACGCCTAAATACATCAGCAATCTCTTGACTCTCATTCTGACTAATAATGGCCAAGTTTTCATCCTTACGCTGATCGATAAGATAGGGGTGGCACATTAGACCGATAGCCTGCTGTTGACGGACATGGTGTTCCAACGATTGGATTGCCTGAACAACTAGTGAGGGATTTGAATAATCTAAGACAGGACCTTGAATGACCAAGGCTTCTTGGAAATATTTCCATTTTTTCCGGTAATCGACAACTGCCAAGCCAATCACTTGTTCATCTTCAAGGAACAATAAGCGTTCAACTTTATTATAATGATTGCGTTCTTCTTGCAGTTCAGCTATCTGATGAGATTGTAGTATATTAGAGGTTAAAAAAGCTTCTTGGGCAGCTAAAAATTCCGATGCAGTAGCGCTAATGATTTTCATAGTAGGATCCTAACATTTCTCCAGAAATTCAGATTCAATATCACAAAAACATTTCTTTTTGATGTCTTATTGTTACATATATATTACAATTAAATAACGATTATGTCAAGGTGTTTTTCACATTCGTAAAAAATATTTTTTAACAAGTAAACATTAGTCTATAGAATATAAACTAGAGAATTAAAACAAGGATTTCCTGAGCTAGAAAATTAGTCAAAAACCTTAAAGAGTTACTAAAAGTGATTTCACAGGATTAAATTAGGCTAACATGAATTGAATAGCTATAAACAAAGGAAACGAAACCTGAAAAGCTAATAAAGTGAGCCTTAACAGAAAGACACGACACGACGAAAAAATAGATTAAAATGAAAATGATCAAAAACAACATGGACGATTTCAGAGGATTTAAGAAACAGTTTTAGAAGGTGGTTGTTAATGTCATGCGTATGTAAACTAAAAATAGTTGTATCTGCAGAGATGCAGGGAAATTAGTAAAACAAGGACAGGAGAGAGACAGTTATTTTCCTTACAACATCTTTCCGAAAAACTGTAATTTTCTTGAAAAATATATAAGGTTGTGATATACTTCTGTTAGAACGATTTCTCTAATCATAAGGTATTTAAAAAGGAAATATAATATGAGACGTGATTTATTACTCGAAAAAATTGAAACTTATAAAGCTATCATGCCTTGGTATGTGTTAGAATACTATCAGTCAAAATTGGCTGTCCCATACAGTTTTACAACGCTATATGAGTATTTAAAAGAATACAAACGTTTTTTTGACTGGTTAATGGATGCTGACTTAACGGATGCGACTGTCATTGCTGATATCGATTTAGCGACTCTTGAACACCTGACTAAGAAAGATTTAGAGACCTTTGTTCTGTACCTAAGAGAACGCCCTTCTCTTAATACTTATTCCACCAAAGAGGGTCTTTCTCAAACAACGATTAATCGCACTTTGTCTGCTTTATCAAGCCTTTATAAATATTTGACTGAAGAGGTTGAAAATGATCAGGGAGAGCCTTATTTCTATCGGAATGTCATGAAGAAGGTATCCACGAAGAAGAAAAAAGAAACCCTAGCTTCTAGAGCTGAAAACATTAAACAAAAGCTTTTTTTAGGGGATGAAACCATGGGTTTTCTAGAGTATGTAGATAAGGACTATGAACTCAAATTATCCAATCGTGCCAAATCTTCTTTCCGTAAAAATAAAGAGAGAGATCTAGCTATTATTGCCCTACTACTGGCCTCAGGAGTTCGTCTATCAGAAGCCGTTAATCTTGATTTAAAAGATGTTAACCTTAATATGATGGTTATTGAGGTTATCCGCAAAGGGGGAAAACGAGATTCAGTGAATGTTGCAGGTTTTGCTAAACCTTATTTAGAAGCTTATCTGGCTATTCGCAAGAATCGTTATAAGGCTGAAAAACAAGACCTTGCTTTCTTTTTAACGGAATATCGAGGGGTTCCTAATCGCATGGACGCCTCCAGTATTGAAAAAATGGTTGGTAAATACTCTCAAGATTTTAAAATTCGTGTGACTCCCCATAAGTTACGACACACATTAGCCACACGTCTTTATGATGCGACCAAGTCCCAGGTTTTGGTCAGTCATCAATTGGGGCATGCATCGACTCAAGTTACCGATTTGTATACCCATATTGTTAACGATGAACAAAAAAACGCCTTAGACAAATTATAAAAAGTACATAAAAATAATTATGTAAAATAAATACTGAATTATTTACATTTTGCAAAAATTTCATTAAAATAATATTGTGAAGAAAAAACTAATACCAATTCTATCTTATTTCAAACCGTACGACTATCTATTGGTTACCCTAGCTATTGTGATTTCCTTTATTCCATTAGTCGTAACAACTTACTATCGCCCAACTACTGCTTCGCCCCAGAATTTAGTAGCTGTAGTCAAAATTAATGGTCAGGTAGCTGATGAATTTTCTTTGAAAAAAGGAGGAAAGCATCAAGAAAAGACCTACTACCCACAAAAAGGGCATTATAATATCATTGAAATTGATGGTGAACGTATCCGCGTTAAAGAAGACAATAGCCCTGATCAGATTGCCGTAAAAACTGGCTGGATTAGTCAGCCAGGCCAGGTGTCTGTTTGCCTTCCTCATAAACTGATTATTGAAATTCAAGGGTCAAGTGATGATTCACCTCAAAACGAAGAAGATGAGCTTATTCTACCCCTTTAATTACTAGCATATTAAAACAACCTCAGCACTTTGGTGATGTTAGATCATCCCAATAAACTGAGGTTGTTTTTTAGATGAAACAAAGAATGATGAGTAACAGTAAATAGATGCTGCTGACTAAGACAAAATTCTTAATGGATTCAATAAATGTTTTTTGTTTCACTTGTTTCTTTAAAAAGGTTAAGAGTGTTTTGAAACTAATGGGGTAAGCTAAAAAGATTAGTAATGCGATTAAAGGCAACCACTTCCAAATGATAAATAGGACGAACATTAGCCAAGCCAAGCTATGCAAGGCAGTATACAGATAAAGGCTATGCTGTTCACCTAAATAGTGAACCAAGGTGTACCGTCTGTTTTTTAGGTCTTGCTGATAGTCACAAATGTTATTAGCGAGCATAATATTAGCAATAAGAGCCACTAAAGGAAGAGACATGAGTCCAATTTTTAAGGCTTGCATCCACTTTAGCGTTAGGGAGATGCTCTCACTATTCCATTGGCTGTAAAAAAGCTGGTGAGGGTCTTGAACATAAATCGCAAGTAAAAAAATACCAAATCCCATGGTAACTCCCGAGAATAATTCTCCTAAAGGAAGTCTAGACAGTGGATAGGGACCAAAGGTATAGAAAATACCGATTAAGAAGCAAAGAGCCCCGATAGGTAACAACAAAAGATCTGTTCTGACCACTAATAGCAGAGAAATAAGCGATGCAAAGATTAGCAAGCCATAAATGATAAAGGTCATGCTTTTGAAATTGAGTTGGTGCTTTCCGATAACATTTTCGTCACGCTGATAGGTAACATCATAAGCTTTGTGATAGTCCATAGTGTTGTTAATAGCTGTTGTACACATGTCAAAGGCAATCACAGCTAAAGCAAACAATAAACTATTGGTCATATTTAGCTGATGATATTGCCATTGACTCCAAGCAAATCCAATACACATGGGAAAGACACTAGCTACCTTTGTTTTTAATTCAACAAATTCCAAGAAAACGGGCAAGGTCAGTGGTTTAGTTTCCATTGATGATATGATACTCCTTATTGGTTAAGCTAAATTTGTTTTTCAGTCCCTTACTGAGATGGACACCATTTTGTTTATCAATAAAAACAGCTTCTACGTGATCCATCTTATTAATAAACTTAAGGCCGTCTTCGATTCCTAATAAAAAGAGAGTGGTCGAGAGTTCATCTCCCTGCAAGGAGGTTTTAGTATAAACGGTGACGCCGGAAATATTATTCTCAACAGGGTAACCTGTTTTGGGGTCCATAATATGATGGTACTTTTTACCGTCAACTTCTAAAAAGCGTTCGTAAATACCTGAGGTAACAATGGACTGGTCTTTGAGATGAACAGTACCAACAGTATCTCCTCGCACTTGATCTGGATTTTGAACGCCAACGTTCCATCCTTCTTTAGGATTTTTAGGAGAGGTGCCAAGAACTAACACATTTCCTCCCAGATTAATAATGGCAGTATTGACCTTGTGTTTTTTAAAAATGGCTTTAACGCCGTCAGCGATATAACCTTTTGAAATAGCTCCTAACTCTAAGGTCATGCCCTTTTCAATAAAAACTGATTTATCCTTGTCATTAAGATGAATGTTCTGATAATTAATATAAGGAAGAGCCGCTTCTATTTCTTCTTTGCTTGGTAATCTAGCAACATCGTCTCCAATGCGCCATAAATTCGTAATAGCGCCAATAGAAATATCGAATTTTCCATGACTGGCTTCGGCCATTTGCTTCGCCGCTTTAATGATACTGTAGGTTTTAGGGTCAACTGTCACTGGTTTTTGACCAGCTTGGTGATTAATGCGATAAACATCCGATCCTTCCAGATTGGTAGATAAGAGTTTTTCCATGTCTTTGATGTATTGAATCGCTTCAGTCATTGTTTTTTCTTGATGATCATGGTAAATGCTGAGCTGAACAACAGTGTGCAACAAGGGTTCTGTCCGAACAAGTGGAGAATCACTAACAGCTAATTGGCTGGCATTTTCTTTTTGGCAAGCTCCTAAGCATAAGCAGATAAGAATTGCAACAAGGCATTTGAGAGATTTCATAAGTCCTCCTTTTATCATAAAAAAACCAAAGAGTTAAGGGTTCCCTCAACTCCTCGGTTCTGATAGTAACTTATTTGCCTAAGTCAATAGTATCTGTTTTACCTTCTTTAGCTGCTTCAAGAAGTGCCTCAGTTGATTTTTTGAAGTTTTCTGAAGTATGTGTAGCTCCTGAAACAACTTCAACATCATCAAGGTTTTGTTTTTCAACAAGTTGGCTGTTTAACTTTTCAGTGGCTTCTTTTGAAGAAACGCCTGATTTTGCCTTCATGTTTTTGTTGTATTGTTCATCATCAGCTTTGAGTTTACCGTCTTTATTTTCGTATCCAAAGTTTGATGCTGTGATTTTACCGTCTGCAACGGTAATAGTGTGAACGACTTTCCAGCCACGTTCGTCAAATGCTGATTCAGCTTTATAAGTGCCATCTTTAAGCATAGCTTTATCATCAGTAGATTTTGCAACTTTTTCAGTTTTAGCTTCTGATGAGGTTGCTGATTTATCGTCTGACTTGCTACCACATGCAGCAAGCATGACAAGTGATGCAACTAACAGGGAACCTGTTAATAATTTCTTTTTCATTAAAAATACCTCCAATTTAATTTCCTTTAATTAGTTTACCATAAAAGTGATGAAAAGTCGACCGTTTTTGTAAGCCCTTACTAATTTTTGTTAATACCGTCTGGCTAAAATGTGTTTTATAAAGGTTAAAAAACCTTCTTGATGATTGAGTGGCAATAGACCACTGGTCTGACTAATCTTCATAAGATATTTCTCAATTAACGCTTCAGTTGCTTCAAAAGCCTGTGTATTTAGCAAATGATTGTAAAGTAATATTAGTTCTTCTTCTTTCCATTCCACAGCTTGGTGCTTGTCAACCAATTGTTTGATGGTTTGTGACTGCGCCATTCCTAGAATTAGCGGTGCAGTATAGATACCATTTTGAACATCCTGTAATCTAGGTTTACCGGATTGATCAGCCCGCAGACGATAATCAATTAAATCATCTGACAGTTGAAAGGCCATTCCCAGAAAGATACCTAACTGGTAGGCTGCCTTAGAGGTTTTCTGAGGAATCTTAGGATACCAAGTTCCCAGCTGACAGGCCAAGCCAAATAGAAAGGCTGTTTTACCTTTTATTTGTTTTAAATAGGCTTTCATAGTCATTTGACTATTGTGCTGGTTCATAAGTTGTGCTAATTCTCCAGCTAAAATACGTTCCACGACGTGATAAGGAAGAGGCCCGTTGTCTTCCCAGTTATCTTTGATATTTAGAAGTTGTGCTCCCCTAGTAGCCAATCGTCCCGCATAGGACAAGAGGTAATCACCAGCATAGATAGCTATTTTATTAGAATAGACCTGATGTAGAGGCTTGATATTTCTTCTTAACTCTGCCTCATCAATAACATCATCGTGGATAAGGGTAGCTAAATGAAAGGTTTCGATAGCTGCTGCAAGATACAGTTTTCCTTGAGAGATTTCCCCTTGGATTTCTTTTTCAAGATAGAGACAAAGACCAGCTCGAAGGTACTTTCCTGAAGCATTGATGTAGTCTAAAATAGTCGTTTTAATATCAGGAGGCAGCGATGACATTTCAGAAATCATGATGTGCTTAACGCTGACTAATGCCTCTTCGATGTCATCATGATGTTTCCAAATGGGATGAATCACAACTAATTTCTCCTTTACTTGTTGTCTGCCTTAGTCTAGGATAGGGCTAGTGAGAGTTTATTTTCGCTATAGGCCGACTTAATGATTTTTCCTTAGATAAAGGTGTTTGGGCTTACCATATATCCATCTATCTAGACGATTTCCTAACCAAGGTATGATCCAATAGTCAAGTCCAAAGCTTCTTCCTGCTCCTGCCATTAAAGCAATGGCGACAGGAATGAACCAAATGTTTACCCAGTAGAACATACCGGATAAGCTGAACATAACCACTAAAGCTGCTGTAGCAGCGCTGACTAACCAGACAAAGGCTCCTACGATTAAGGCAAGACCAATTGCAATCTCTAAGCAGGTCATCATTTTTTGCATAAATAGGGCCACTTCTTGGTTTGGCATCATGATTTTCATCAGTGATTCAAACCAGTGAGGCATTGATTTAAGCACTTGCATGGGTTCTTCACCATAGGTATAGCTCAATCCAAAAATTTGCTTAGCCATTTCACCTGCGCCCTTGGCAGCAGCTTCACCACCTGCTTCTGAAGCACCAGAAGTTACCTCAGCGGCTTTTTGTAGCCATGGGAATGGGAAGACAACTTTATCACCGAACCAAGACTCGGTTCCAAACAAACCAAAGGCTTTTTTAAGACCTTCGTACAGCCATAATGATCCATAGAAAACTCGTAAAGGAACTAACCATAAACGGTTCCCTTTACTGGATAAATTACTTCCAAAAATATTACGGCCATCCTTAATATCGAAGAATTCATGTTTAAGGTAAGCTCCGATATTAAAGAAACTACTAATCGTAAAGAAGTAAAGTAAGTTTGTAAAGTGTTTGACAGCCATAGCCAAGAAGCCAGACATATGGAATTTATCCATCAAATAGGCAACTCCATATTTGGAGCCGATGGAAACCATAAAGCCGTCATACTTACCTTTGTAACTAACTTTTTCAGTTTTCTTGATACTTGCAGCAATGTTTTGGGCAGCTGTTTTACCGGTCTGCTCAGCAGCTTGAACAATTTGTGGGGTTGGTTTGCCATCTTGATTTTGATCTTCATAATAAACCAAGTCACCAGCAACATAGACATTTGGATGTTCCAAAGTTTCCATGTACTGGTTCGCAACGAGGCGTCCTCCGCGAGCTTTTTCAATGTCAAACTCACTTGTGTCAGTATTTGCTTTGACTCCTGCTGTCCAAATAGAAGTATAGGTATCAATTTTGCGACCGGAGCTAAGGTAAAGAGCATCTTCTTCGACGCTAGCAACACCATCAGCCAGGACAAGTTCAACTCCTTTTTTGATAAGGTATTTTTGGGCTTTAGTTTGTTCTTTTTCGGTCACCATATTCAAGATAGATGGCATGGCTTCTACTACTTTTAAGGAGAAGTCTTTAACATCCAGCTTGAATTGTTTGGCAAGAATTGGTACCCAATCAATGAGTTCTCCAATCATCTCAATACCAGTGAAACCAGCACCAATAACAGTAAAGGTTAAGAGGGCTCTGCGTTTAGCCACATCGTGCTCTTTCATAGCGCGGTAACAAGCATCTAGAATATGATAGTGTAGAGCTTCTGCTGCTTCAATTGACCATAAGCTAAAACCATGTTCTTTGACGCCTGGTGTACCAAAATCATTGGCTTCTCCTCCCATGGCTAAGATCAAGTAATCAAAGTCAAGGCTTTGATGTTCTGCTTGGACTTGTTTACGCTCGTAATCAATAGCTACGACCTTATCAGTCACTAATTGAACTTTTGGGTATTTTTTAAAAATACGTTGCAAGTCATATTTAATGGCTTCAGGTTCAACACGTCCAGCTGCTACTTCATGCAGCTCGGTCATGTAAGTTTGAAATGAGTTTTTATCAATCAGGGTGATGGTGACATCATCTTGTTTTTTAAATGTTTTTGCCAAGTATCTAGCGGACGCAATTCCCGCATAACCGGCACCGACAATGACGATATTGTGTGTCATAGGTGTCCTCCGTTAACGTTTTCATGGGCTATTATATCATACTATCTAGTGACATTCAAGATGATATTAATAGAACAGTCACAGAATAATCGTTTATGTTGACTTTTTGGCCGGCTCTTGTGTTAAAATGGGGTGTATTAAGAGATAGAAAGAACGGCTATGAACAAACAATCTCAAAAATTATTATTTATTACGATGCTGGCAGCGCAGGCGGTGGTCATTTCCTTCTATGAACGCTTTATTCCTACGCCATTTGCTTTTGCACCAGGGGCTAAGTTGGGCTTAGCCAATCTCATTACCGTATTAGCTTTATTTACCTTAAAACCCATAGATAGTGCCAAGGTTATTTTGTTAAAACTGTCTATTTCAACTTTTTTAAGTGGAACTTTTTCAACCTTTCTTTATGGTTTTTCAGGGACACTTTTGAGTTTTCTAGTGATGTTAAGCTTAAAAGCATTAGGTCCTAAACGGGTGAGTGTGATTGGAATTTCGACTCTCGGCGGTATCATGCATAATGTAGGTCAATTACTGGTTTTTGCTTTTATTGCAAAATCTTGGTTAGTGCTTAATTATCTCCCTATACTCTCTTTCAGCGGTATTTTATCAGGTTTCTTTGTTGGATTAGCAGGTAACTATTTACTGCTAAAGGTAACCCCTCTAAGACAGTTTCATCAAGAGTTACTGGATGATTGGATTATTTAGCATTGACATAAACAAAATTACGTAAAAAACTGGAGGCACTCTAATGACTTCCAGTTTTTTTATCTTGTTAGAGGAGAGATGATGACTTGAGTTCCTTCCCCAATTAGGCTATTAACCTTTATGTCTAAGTTGAGCTGATCTAAAATCTCTTTGGTCATATAAAGCCCTAATCCCGTTGCCTTTTGATGTTCATGTCCATTAAATCCAGTAAACCCTTCGTCAAAAAGACGTGGCAGGTCTTCACTTAGTATTCCGATACCATTATCTGATATAATAATACTTTTATCGTTTAATGTTATGGTTATGTTTCCACCTTTGGTTGAATACTTTATAGCATTGTCAATCAATTGCATCAAGGCAAACCTCAACCATTTTTTATCTGTCTTCAGTTGACAGTTTCCTTGAATGGTCACACTAAGCTCTTTAGCAATACATAAGTAACGAGATTCTTTCACAATAGAAGAAATGATTTCTCTTACAGACACTATTTGAAAACGAAAATCGTCATGATGCTGTTTAAATTTTAAATAACTTAAGAGGTTATTGAGGTATTTTTCTAAGCGGAAAACTTGCTGTTGGTATTCTTTTACATCCGTACTTTGGGTTTGAACCATTAAAGACAGAGCAGATAAAGGGAGTTTCATTTGATGAGACCACATTTTGATGAGGGACTCGATGTTTTTTTGCTGCTTGATTTGTTGTAATAGTTGAGCAGCTTCTGCTTCTTTCAGCTTAAGAATCAAGGAACGGTAAGCCTTATCGCTAGGTAAAGAGAGAGTATCCAATTCATTTACATAAATAAATTCCTGTAAAATCTTGATCTTTTCTCTGAATTGATAATATTTCCACAGGCTATTTAGACCTAATATGGTGAGGGCGATTAAGTTAGCTGTGAGAAAATACTTCATTTGAAGATGATAGAGGTAAAAAACCAACCAGTAAAGGCCTAGAAGTATGATGTATTGACTGTAAAAGAAACGATATTCTTTTAAAAAAGCTCTTATCATTTAACGAGATACCCCACTCCTCTTATAGTATGAATACGGTCAAAACCAATAGTTGCAATTTTTTTGCGTAGACGTGTCATATTGACATTCAGGGTATTGTGATCAATAAAATTATCATTTTCCCAAAGTCTTTCCAAGATTTCTTCTTTAGAAACAATTTCTTGATGTCTAGTCATCAAAATGGTTAGGATTTTATGTTCGGTTGGTGATAAAGTAACAGCTTCGTTCCCATTTGAAAAGGTACCGTCAAAATGGAGTTTAAACTGATCGAGACTAATGTCGTCACTAGTAAATTGTTGTGCACGCCGTAAAAAGGCTGCTATTTTAGCATCTAAAATGGTTAGCGAAAAAGGTTTCGAGACAAAGTCATCTCCCCCCATATTAAGAGCCATAACGGTATCCATCTCATCATTACTACTGGAAATAAAAATGATAGGAATCGTTAAGTGTTTTCGAATTTCAGTGGTCCAGTAAAAACCATTGAAAAAAGGCAGGGTAATATCCATTAAGATAAGGTCTGGCTTGTAGGCAAGGACCTCCTGTTTGATATCCCTAAAGTTAGTAACCGTCTTAACATCATAAGATTGGCTAAGGTGATTGTGAAGAAGGGTTAAAATGGTCTCATCATCTTCAATAATATAAATTTTATCGTGTTTTGTCATACTGTTATTCTACCAAAAAAGTGGCGAAAAATCGCCACTTTTCCTATCTTTCAATAATCCGATAATACGTTCGACTGGTCACTTTATAAATGGTAAAGTAGAGGCAAATAATGATAGCGATGGTGGCTGCGCTGACGAGATAGATGAGTACTGAGTCTAACACGCCAAATAATAATAACATCTGTCTGAGCATAACAAGTGCTGCACAGAAATGGACGACAGCTAAGGTAATCGGCATAAAGAAGACTAAAAGAATTTGTGAATTGATGGTCTTTTTCACCTGTTCTTTGCTCATCCCTACTTCTTGTAAAATCTTGTATGATTTTTGATCTTCATGACCTTCGGAATATTGCTTGTAATAAATAATGAGGGCTGCACCAAGAATGAAACTAAAGCCAAGTAGGAATCCTGTAAAGAGGAAACCTCCTGAAAGGGCGTAGGTTCCCATAAGATAGTCTTCTTTTGTTTCTATATTACCAATAAATTGACCGTTATCACTGATGGTTCCCTTGTCATCTAGGAGGTTCGCTATTTCTTCTTTAGTGAGATTAGCGTAGGCAGTTATTGATGGTTCAAAGCCATAATGAGTCACTGATTCAAATGTTTTTTGAATATTATTTAAGGTAGCTTCATCACTAACCACCAAGACTCCAGGATTATAGGTATTGGCAGCTTCAGGGAAGTGAACGGTTTTGAGGTTAAGGACATTCTCAAAATGGTAGCCAAGTAAATCGAGTTCTTTTAGCTGGCTATCCCCTTTTTGTTTAAAGAAGGCGGTTTGGCCTGTTTTTAATTGAGGGAGTTGATTTCCCAGAGAACGGAAGTCATCTTGAGTAACGAGGTAAACAAAACCAGTTTTGGCGATGTTAGGATGCATCACTTCCTTTTTGGTAACCACAATTTTAGATGCTCGAGAGATTTCAAATGATATCATGGTGTCTTTATAAATCAGAAAGTCAGATGCTTTTTTATCAATCTTGTCTAGGATAACCTTTTGAAAAATCTCGTCTTGATGAGTTAGAGAAGGATTATCAAACGTAATTTTACTATTTCTTGGAAAAAGCTGTTCTGCCAATGATTCTGTGTTGGTATATAAGGCAGTTGTTGTTGCAATAGAAACAAACGCCATTACTGCTAAAATAGTGATATTAGCAAGTCCTACAGCATGTTGTTTCATTCTAAAAATCATTTGTGACGTGCTAACAAAATGTTCTGGCTGATAAAAGTAAGTCTTGTTTTGACGACGGCGTTTTAAATACCAAGTCATAAAGGAAATATAGAACAGATAAGTTCCAATAATGACAATGATAACGGCTATAAAGAAACGAATGATGGTTTCAAAAGCTGTTAATGTTGATGAAGTTAAGGAAATATAGTAACCAATACTTAGAGCAATAAGAGATAAAGCTGCCAACAAGAGGTTTCCCCGTGGTTCTTTTTCTCCTTTTTCCTTGTCTCGAAACAGCATTAAGGGAGAGGTTTTTTTGACCTTAACCAAGCCCACTAAGGCTAAGAAACCAAAAATGAACGCAAAAACAAAGGCTGTTAGGAGAAATGCACTAATCTGAAATTGTAGGGTAAGTTTAGGAGAATGAATCAAATTGACAAAAATCAAGTAAAAGAGGTGTGAGAAAACAGCTGATAAGAGACTTCCTACTCCGACTGTCACTAGATACATTAAAATAAGCTCAAGACTAGAGACCCAACTGATTTGCTTTTTGGTCATGCCCAGCATGTTATAGAGACCGTATTCTCGACTTCTTTGATTGAGTAAAAAACGGTAACTGTAAACTTCCATGATGAGAGCAAATAAGACTAAGATCACAATGGCCAATCCTAGAAGCATTTTGCCATATCTCATATTTTCTGATATGGGACTCATGAGAATAATGAGGACAATGCAGTTAAGCATATAGAGGACAGTACTGGCCAGTAAAAAAGGAGCTGAAACGCTTAGAGAATTTTTCAGATTATTCCATGCTAATTTGAGGTAAAACATCCTACTCACCTCCTAAAAGGCCTGTCATGGCAATGGAGATGTCTTTGTTGAAATCTAAGTTGGTTTTATTGCCTCGATAGATTTGATGGAAAATACGGCCGTCTTTAATGAATAATACTCGCTTAGCATGGCTAGCAGCATTTGCTGAATGGGTAACCATTAAAATAGTTTGACCGTCATTATTAATGTCTTCAAACAGGTTGAGCAGTTCGTCTGAATTACGATAGTCTAATGCGGCTGTGGGTTCATCAGCAAGCAACAATTGTGGATGCGTAATGAGGCTTCGAGCAATGGCGACGCGTTGTTTTTGTCCGCCTGATAGTTCAAATGGTCGTTTGTCTAAAAGGGAATCAATGTGTAATTTAGGGGCAATTTGATTTAGTCGAGATTCCATTTCTTTGACAGGTCTACGATTTAGCACTAAAGGCAAGAAAATATTGTCTCGTACAGACAAGGTATCCAGCAAATTGAAATCTTGAAAAACAAAGCCGAGATTTTGGAGACGAAAATCAGCAAGTTGACTTTCTTTGATTTTGGTAACATCGGTACCGTTTAAAAAGATGGAACCATTTGTTGGCTTCTCCAAAGTTGCTAAAATATTTAAGAGGGTTGTTTTTCCTGAGCCAGACTCCCCCATGATGGCGATAAACTCCCCTTTGTCCACTTTAAAGTCAACATCTTGTAGGGCTCTCGTTTCTTCTTTAGAAAAGCGCGTGCGAAATATTTTTTCGAGGTGATTGATTTCTAATAACATGATAAACTCCTTTGACAACCTTATGTCTATTATATCTTATTTTGTAACGTCTGATAACCATACTTTGGCTTCAGTGAGTGGGTCTTTACTTTCTCTATCAGGGAGGATTGGATTGTTTTCGTAGGCTTGTCCTTGACGGTTAATGACACGACTGCTAGTAATGACCAACAAGGCACCATCATATAAAGGGATAACATGGTTTCCAGTGGTGTAGCCAGCTGTTGCTTCTCCAAAAAATAGGGTATGTTCAAGTCCTTGAAAAGCAAAGGCGGTCATCTCTCCTGATGAGGCTGTGTAGCGATCAATAAGGACTGCAACAGGAACTTTTTGCTTGATAACGGATTGCTCCAACTGGAGATTCTCCTGATGACTCAATTCATGTCCGTTTAACTGTATGACCTGTTGATTATGGTATCTATCTTCAAAACGGAATAAGTCCCCATCTGGTAAAAGTCCTGATAGACCAATAAGCATCGGTGCCATATTGCCACCAGTATTGCCACGTAAGTCGACAATGATACCCTTGTATTTTTTAGTGAGAGGCTTGTTTAATTGATTGGCGTAAATTGTCATTGCTTTTTTGTCTAGTGCTTCGATAGCAGGTACCTTGAGATACAATACCCCATCATCTTCCGCTCGGATTTGCGGTTGAGGATGTTTCATTGAGCTTTTTTTAAAACTGGTCTTATTGATTAAACGAGAGTGTTTTCCTCCTGCTACGACCACTGCCTTCTGAAGTATTTGTTGCGCTTCTTTGTAAGACTTAGCTTTTTTTAACGATTTGTGAGTTTCTTGACGTGTCTTATTCCACTGCTCTCCTTGAGCATATAAGCCGAGTGTGTCTAAGCGTTCTAAGGCGATATCCCCATATTTTTGAACGCTGGGTGGAAATAGATAAAGGTTAAAGTTAGGTCCATAACGCTGAATCCCATAAAAAGCTATGCCTGTTATGATTAATAAGGGAATACCTAAAATGATTAATCCTTTGGAATACCGTTTCATCGGTCGTTCTCCTTTTCTTGTTTTGTAACTCTAGTTTACTCCAGAAAGGCAAGTAATAACCTTACAATGCTAATGAGCTAACTTACAGTTCTGTAAGGTTTATCGCATGCTATTTTCAGACATTTTGTTATAATAAAAGAAAGAAACGATTCGAGGAGAAAAGAGATGCCAAAGAAAATAAGCAAAGCTCTGGGAGCAGTTGGGAAATTGATGTCAATTATTCCTGACACCACTGAAATTATTGGAAAAACGATTGATAACAGTCGACCAATTATCGAAAAACGGATGGAACAAAAACATGAAAGGGAGATGCAGTTACGCATGATAGATGATGTGGTCAATCTTCCTGTTGATCACGCACAAGCTCATTTAGAAAAGCTGGGCTTTGTAGTCGCAACTGTACCTGCTAAGCCCCATAAAAAATGGCTTCACAGTAGCCTCAATGAAGTGGTTGCCATGTCTCCAAAATCTGGTAAACATAAGATAGGAAGCCTGGTTAAACTCTACTACATTACCGTTGATGTCTTAGAAAAAAGCCAAGACTTATTAGACCAAGAAACCTTACGGACTGTGGAACGCAATCAAAAACTTGCGGATACGTTTGAGTCTGTGAAACATATTCGTTTTCCTTTTAAAAAACATCGCTGATAAAAATAAGACTAATCCATCTAAGGGTTAGTCTATTTTGGCTATAAGTGATAGTAGAGCGCTTCTGTTATACTTATAGTTTTGAAGTCTTAAAGTTAGTATTTTTGCTGTTCTTAAGCCCAATGGGCTGATAAAATAGCTGTGAAATCATGTTATAATAAGCTTGACTAATTTTACGGGACTAATTAATCGATTGAGTTAGTAATGGATGGTTCGTAAATGAGTTGTTATGATATGATTTAATAAAACCATAGATAAGGAGAAGAAATGTCTCACTATACCATTTCAAAAGTCTTTCCTTCAGATAAAACGACAATGGCCAAAGTAAAGAACCTACTTCATCAAGAAGGAATACGTTTAGATGCTCATTTAGATTATACTTGTGTTATTTTTAATGATTCTGGTGATGTCATTGCCACAGGTTCTTATTTTGGAAATAGTTTGCGCTGTCTTTGTGTTTCCCGAGCTTATCAAGGAGAAGGTCTTCTTAATAGAATTGTTAGTCATCTGATAGATGAAGAATATGCTATTGGTAACTTCCATCTTTTTGTCTATACTAAAACTTCCTCTACTGCTTTTTTCAAGGATCTTGGTTTTACTGAAATTGCTCATATTGATCATCATATTAGCTTTTTGGAAAATAAAAAAAATGGCTTCCAAAACTACCTAAATGATCTTGAGACTCCTGAGCACATAGGGGATAAGGTTGCTGCTATTGTTATCAACGCTAATCCCTTTACCTTAGGGCATCAATTTTTAGTGGAGAAAGCTGCAAGAGAAAATGATTGGGTTCATCTGTTTATGGTCAGTGAAGACCGCAGTCTAATTCCTTTTTCGGTGAGAAAGAGGTTGATTCAAGAAGGTCTAGCTCATCTTGATAATGTCATATATCATGAAACAGGTCCTTATTTGATTAGCCAAGCGACTTTCCCAGCCTATTTCCAAAAAGAAGACAATGACGTGATTAAGAGCCAAGCCTTACTAGATACGGCAATCTTTGTTGAAATTGCTCAGCCCCTACATATTCATAAAAGATACGTTGGAGAAGAGCCAACCAGCCGAGTAACTGCTATTTACAATGAAATCATGGCTCAGCAGTTGCAGCAAGCTGGTATCCTCCTAGATATTCTGCCAAGGAAAGCTATCAATCAGCAGCAAGATCCTATCAGTGCCTCAACGGCTAGGCAGGCATTGAAAGATAATGATTGGGAACTATTGGCAAAACTTCTTCCCAAAACGTCTTTGGATTATTTTCGTTCACCAGAAGCCCGTCCCATTATTGAAAAGATACAGTCCACTTCGTCTGTCAAACATTATTGAGATAAAAAACCTACCTGATTTTCAAAATCAGGTAGGTTTTTGGTATTATTCTTACAGCAAATACGTTTCACTAAGAAAAAACGCTTAGTTCCTCAACCAAGGAGATTAATGGTTAAGAGGATTAGCTATTTTCTCTGTTAGTCTTGAATGTCCAGTTGTACAGTAACTTCTTGAACCGGAACATCATAGAAAGGATCTTCACGGCGTCCCAAGAAATCTCTAGCTTGTTGCGGGAAGCTTGCATAGCTTAGCACATCTTCTTCTGAACGAGCGTATTGAGCAATCTCGTCACGCAGATAAATCATTTGAGGCTCGATTAGGTCGGCTGGTCTGCAAGTAATGACTGCTTCGTCACCAATGATTTTCTCTTTGATACCTTCTGCTAATGGCGCTGGTGATTGACCGTATAGCCCTCGAACATAGTCTTTGATTTCATTTGGAACTACCTTGTAGCGTTCCCCTGAGATGATATTCATCAAGGCCTGTGTTCCAACCATTTGTGATAATGGCGTTACGAGTGGCGGATACCCAAGATCAGCCCTTACTTTAGGTACTTCTGCCAGGACTTCTTCGTATTTATCAGCTAGGCCTTGCTCGGTTAATTGGCTCAATAGGTTTGATAGCATACCACCTGGAACTTGGTAAATCAATGTTTTTGGCTCAGTGTCTTTGACTTTGGGATTTAAAATCCCTGTCTCTCGGTAATGGTCACGAATGGTATTGAAATATTCTGCAACTTTGGCTACCTCTTGCATATCCAAGCCTGTGTCAAAGCCTAAATCCGTCAAGGCAATCGCCATTGATTCTGTGGCAGGCTGACTGGTTCCTCCTGAAAAAGAGGAAATCGCCGTATCAATAATGTCAGCTCCTGCTTCTGCCACTTTTAAGTAAGTCATTTCTGAAATACCACTGGTAGCATGGGTATGAACTTCAAGAGGGATAGTTGTATTCTCCTTGATACGTTTGACCAACTGGTAACCTGTTTCTGGAGTTAACACTCCGGCCATATCTTTAATACAGATAGAATCAGCTCCAATTGCCTGATAGGCTTTCGCAAGGTCTACGAAGTAGTCTACGGTATGCACTGGGCTGGTTGTATAGGAAATAGCCACTTGAGCATGTCCACCAAATTCTTTGGTAGCTGATACTGCTGTTTGAAGGTTGCGTGGGTCGTTTAAAGCATCGAAAATACGGACAATATCAATCCCATTTTCAATTGATTTTTGAATAAAGGATCTGACCACATCGTCAGCATAATTGCGATACCCAAGTAGATTTTGTCCACGTAAGAGCATTTGCAACTTGGTTTTTTGGACCGCTTTGCGAATGGTTCTAAGGCGTTCCCAAGGGTCTTCATTTAAAAAGCGTAGGCAGGAATCAAAGGTTGCCCCTCCCCACATTTCAAGGGCATGATAACCAGCGTTATCTAGAGTTTCTAGAATAGGAATCATTTCCTCAGTTGTCATACGTGTGGCAATCTGACTTTGTTGACCATCACGTAAAACTGTTTCCGTTATACGGATTTTCGTCATAATTATAATTTATTCCTTTCGTTTCACTCAAGGCACAACACTGAATGAAAAGGTGTTATGCTCTTTATTTTTGTCTATAATAACAGTGAGAAGCCCTATCACTACTACAAATCACGGGGAGGAGAGTAAGTGAGTAGTTCAGCTACTACCTCGAATAATTATAGGTGTGGTTCTTCCTATCAAGCACAACTAACTGTGACTAAGAGCACGTAAACTTATACTTGGATAAGCGACTCGTTTGTGAAAGGGAAGAGCAGTCAAGGGATAGGAGCTTCTCTACTTTTGAGAAAGGAGTTTCCTCCTATGTTAAAAATCGTTTATCCTAATTGTTGTGGAATTGATGTGCATAAAACTTTTGTCGTAGCAGTTATTGCCATCACCAATAATCAAGGAATTACTGAGTACCATCGTAAACGGTTCTCTACCTTTACCAATGGTCTCATTCAGCTACGTGATTGGTTGGAATATTATTCCTGCTTCGATGTCTGTATGGAATCTACTGGTAAATACTGGATTCCTGTTTTCAATATCCTAGAAGAACAGACCAATGTCTGCTTAGCTCATCCCAAATATGTCAAAGCTATTCGAGGAAAGAAAACCGACAAGAAAGATGCGCAATGGATAGCCGACCTCTTCAAGCATGATTTAGTTGCTTCTAGCTTTATTCCCCCGCTCAA